>JAJXTK010000502.1 GCA_021783935.1 Myxococcales bacterium
CGGTCGGCGGCGGCGGCGCCACGCTCAGCACGTCGACGCGCGTGTCGGGGGCGGTCGTCGGCGCGTGCCCGGCCGGCTCGCCGAGGCCGCGGCGCGCCTCGCCGACGGGCCCGATGGGGCGCACGCGCTCCCACTCGCGCCGCACGTCGGCCGCGTAGTCGTAGCGACGCCAGGGGCGCTTCGAGAGCAGGCGCACGGCGATCCGCGCGACGTCGGCGGGCACGCCCGGCGCCAACGTCGGCACCGGCACGGGGGCCTTCTTGTGCAGCCGCAGCAGCTCGTCCTCGTCGTTGACGACGCTCCCGTCGGCGTGGGTCTTGAGCGCCACGTAGGGCGGGCGCCCCGTGAGCATCTGGTAGAAGATGCAGCCGAGCGCGTAGAGATCGGTCGGCGGCCCGACGTGCGGCACCGCGCGGCGGATCTGCTCGGGCGCCATGAAGCCCGGCGTGCCGCCGCCCGAAGGCATGGCGACCGTGGCGGTCGGCGCGCCGTCGAGCCGCGGATCGTGGCGGTCGCGCAAGAGGAACGCGAGGCCGAAGTCGAGCACGTGCACGCGCGGCTCGCCGACGCCGACGTGCTGGATGATGAGGTTCTGCGGCTTGAGGTCTCCGTGGATGACGCCGCGCGCGTGCGCGTGCGAGAGCGCGCCGAGCACCTGGTCGACGATCGACCACGTCTCGGACCACGACAGCGCCCCCCCTTCGAGCGCGAGCTGCAGCGAGCGCCCCGGGATCAGGTCCATCACGAGGTAGGGCGAGCCGTCCTCGAGGACGCCGAAATCGCGCGCGCGGACGATCGCGGGATGCTCGAGCGAGGCGAGCGCGCGGGCCTCTTGATGAAACCAAAACGTCTCGCCGCTCGCGCGTCCGGGGCGCTCGACCCGCTTCAGCGCCACGCGCGCGCCGGTCACGCGATCGACGCACGCGTAGACGAGCCCCATGCCGCCGCGCCCGAGCTCGCGCACGACCTCGTAGCGCCCTCCGAGGAGGCCGCCTGGCGAGAGAAGGCGCTCTTGCGACGACATGCGACCCGGAGTCTATGCGGACGCGGGGGGTCGATCCCACCCCCCACCTCCGAAGCATGACGCGCCCCGCATCACGCGACGACGCGATAGGCCTTGCGAAGCCGCGGGTTGCGCCGTCGCTCGAAGGCCACGACCTGCGGCAGGTTCGCCGCCGCGAAGCCCTGCAGCGTCAGCCTCAGGCGGCTCGCGTCGACGTACCCCTCCTCGTCGAGCATGCGGAGCGTCGCGAGCACGGCGGGCGCAGGCGCGGGAACGACCGCGACGAGCCGCTCGAGGCTGATCGGCGCCGAGGTCGACTGAGAGAGCGAGAGCAGGGCACGGAGCACGAGGCGGGCGAGGTGGGCGTTGCGGTCCATGGGAGGCTTCATAATACCAGTGCTGAACACGAGACCAGTATTCTGCAGAAGGGTCCCGAACCGCACGGAATCACAGGTAATTATGCTTTGGGCAGGCCGCGGACCGCCGGATGGCCGGACGTTCTTCTTCCGCCGACGCGCCGCAGCAGAAGCGAGCGGGACGCCCGGCGCCGCCAGCCTGTGACCGCCGCGAGGATCGCTGCGATCGCGCGATTTCCTGGACGAACCGATTGCGCACACGTCGGGCCAAGGCTAGGAACGGCCTCCAGTCCCCATCGTCTAGAGGCCCAGGACCACGGCTTTTCACGCCGTTAACACGGGTTCGAATCCCGTTGGGGACGCCACCCCCCTTCTCCGTGCATCTGGGCCAGCACGGAGAACGGTTTCTTCAAGTCATATCGCACGGTTCGACCTTCGAGACGCGGGTTACAAACCAGCCGTTCGAGAAGGTCGCGTCGTTCCTGGGCGGAACGCGTTTCCCACAGGGATTTGGCCGATTTCGCGAGTTCCAACACGCGCTCGGCGGTGACGAGGTACTTCGAGTCCTCGGTCTCGTCGGCCTGCCGCAGCTTCTCGAACGTCTCGGCCTTCTCGGCGCGCAAGCGGGCGAGCTGCCGGTCGTACGTGGCTCGGTCGATCTCGTTCGCGTCGAAGCGGTCGAAGAGTCGATCCTCGCGTGCTTCGAGTTCCTTCGCTGTGGCTCGGTAGCCTTCCGCCGCACGCTGCTTGGCCTGCATCGCCGTGCGGTGGGTCTCGTTGAGCCCGTTCACGATGGCCTGCACGACGTCGGGCGTGAGGGCGATGGCGTCGAGGGCGGTCCCGAGCTGGTCGAGGATCTCCTCTTCCCGGACGTTGATCTGCTTCTCCTCGCGCCCGACGTGGACGCGCTTGCCGTCCGCGCAACGGTAGTAGCGGTACGTGACGCCCTTCTTCTTGGACTTCGGCGCGTACGTGATCTTGCAGCCGCATCCCTCGGTCGCGCAGGTGAGCGAGAGCGGCCCCTGCGCGAAGAGCCCGTCGTGCTTCAGCTTCCGGTACGTGGACTTCTGACCGAACGACGCCCTGAGCTGCTCCCACTCGACGTAGCTGAAGATCGGTTCGTGCTTCGCCGCGTACGTGGTGCCGCGCCAGGTGAACTGGCTCTTGAAGACCTCCCCGGGACGTTCCGGGTCCTGCCGTGGCGCCGGCAACGCGGCGTAGAACTCGCTCTTGAGATGCCGGTCGATGATGCTCTTGGTGTAGGAGCGAACCATCTTCGCGGGAACGAGACCTTCGCTGAGGCATCGCTCCCGGATGCGGTCGAGGGAGAAGCCTTGGAGGTGTAGCTCCATCTCCCGACGTACGAGCCGCCGACCTGCTTCGGACGGCCCCTCGATCGTGCTGCCGCGCTTGAGCGGGCGGCCGGCTTCGTCGAGCACGGGACGGTGTTCGTAGAACTGCGGCGGGCGGCTCGGATACCAGCCGCGCTCGCAGCGCTCCTCCATGCCGTCGATCGTCTTCGTGGTGCGGGTGCGATTTTCCTGCTTCGCCTGCGCGATGTTGATGTCCGTAGCGAAGAAGTCCGAGTCGGGGCTGTCCTTGTGGAGGACGAGGCCGCTGGCGACGACGTGCAAGACGATCGAGCCATCTCGGATCATCTCCTCCAGCATCTCCCAGTCCGTGAAGTTCCGGGCCATGCGGTCGAAGAACGGGAAGATCAAGTGCTTGATGTTCGCGCGTCTCGCCTGCTCGATCGCCGCGTGGAACGTGACCCGAAGCTCGGACCTCTTTGCACTCTCTTGGAAAGAACGGACCTCCGCGAGCCGGATGTCCGCGTGGGCGGCGTACGCGCCCCCCGCCCGCTGCTGGGCGTCGAGCGACACGCCGTCCTTCTGCTTTCGGTCGCTGATCCGGCAGATCAGCATCGCCCGATCGTTGCCATCGTCCCACCATGCGGGCCGGTTTCCCGGCGTGGGACGCGTTCGCGCGGTCATGGCTTCCACTCCCCGTACCATTCGTTGAGAACTCGGAACAATTCGATCACGTCGCGCAGTTCCTCCTTCGTCAGCGCGTGAACGTCGTTCGCCACGGACTGCGCGGCGGCAACTTCTGGACGACTTTCAGCGCACGCGTCACGCACCTCGGACGGGTGTTGAGACTTACGGCATCGGACCACGGGCCACCGCACGGCGAGGGGCTGGTCCGGGTGGCCGTGTCCGGGTCATCACGGCATGTAGCCGTGGATCGGCGAAGCTGTCGTTCGATCCCTCGTCGAACGTGCCAGGCGGCAGAGTACCACGACGACGGGCGGCCCTTCTCCGTCGCTGATTCGCGCGGGCGCGTCACGTAGTACCTGCATGGACGGCGGCGAGCACGAGCGGCATTTCGCCGTCGCGATACTCAACGTCGAGCATCTCAACGAGATCGAGCGGTCCCTCACGCCGCTCTTGCACGACGACGAAGTAGACCTTCTACATCCTCGTCCCCGCGACGAGCACGCCCCGATCATCAACGCGCTCGACCAGCTCCCGTGGCACGAGGACCCAACGAGCGCGGCCGACGACGCGTACGACCTGCTCACCCAGGCGATCGACCCCGCCGACGATGACGGCGACGTCACGTGGTGCAGGGCGATCGTCAGCCTCGTCGAGAGCCCGCACATCGGCTCGCGGCTCGCGCGCAGGTGGTTCGTCGGCCTGCACCGCGCACGTCACGAGGACCGCCCCGTCTCCATCGTCGTCGAGAGCACGGCGGCCTACGCCGTGGCCGCGCACGAGAAGCTGATCGGGCGCGAGCACGAGGTCACGAGGTGGATGCAGACGGCGGCGATCATGTCGGACCACGACGAGCGCGGTGCGCTCGGACCCGTCCTGCTCATTCGAGCCGGACGCCTGCTCGGACCTCTACTTCATCACGTTGAGGGTCGAGCCCGATGAGCCGGAAGACCAGGCGCCGACGACGACTGCGACGGCAACGTGAGCACGTGCCCGAGCCGGTCCCGGGGTCCGTGTCGGAGCGCGAGCCGCTCGCGGCGGCGGAGTGGGATCGGCTGCACCAGCGGTACGCCCGGATGCAGGGGCGCGCGATCACGATCGGCTACGTCCCGATCGGTGCGGTGGTGACGGCGACGTCGCCGGCCGAGATGGTCGCGCGATCGATCGAGGCGCTCGTCGAGATCACCACACGCCTGCCGCCGACATGAAGGGCACAGGAACTTCCGCTCGATTGTCTTTGAGTATCTCCTGGGGGGCAGCTACGGCCGTACTCGATCCACACGCGCACCGCGATCGGGCTCGTGGTCGGAAGGGCTCGTGGAGCGCGGTCGAGCAAGTTAGAAATCAGGAACTTGGGCCCCCTTCATCGCGATCGGCACGCGCAGGCGGGCGATACCCAAATTCTGGCTCGGAGCCCTCCTGCTGCCGAAATGCCGAAAATGCCCTGGGGGCAGGCGCACGTCGGAATCACCGTGCCCGTCGCCGAGCACTCCGCACTGTGCGGAGTCGCCGACCGTGCCTGCCCACAACGTCGGCGAACGCGTCGGCCGGGGCGTGT
>JAJXTK010000503.1 GCA_021783935.1 Myxococcales bacterium
GCGGGCCGACGCGAGCGACGAGGAGCCCGAGGCCGAGGCGCTCCCGTGGCCGGACCCGGCGAGCTGGCAGCAGGCGACGCTGCGCTCGCCGATGGTGGGCGGGCCCGAGCGGGGCGATCTCCCCTTCGTCGCGCAGCCGCTCGGCGAGCGCACGCTCTTGCTCACGCGCCGCATGTATCGCGAGCAGCAGCTCGTGGCCGAGGCGCTGCTGCGCCGCGCGGCGCGGCCGCTGCCGCGCGCCGCGCTCCTCGACGAGCTCGACGCCGTGCTCGCGCGCGTGTTCTCGGCGGAGCCCGACGGCGAGGCGGCGCGCGCGGTGCGCCTCGCCGCGGGCCGGGGCTTGGCGATCGTCATCGGCGGCCCGGGCACCGGCAAGACCTTCTCGATCACCCGGCTGCTCGCCGCGCTGCTCGCCGATCCGTCGCGCGCAAGGCCGCTCGTCGTCCGGCTCGCGGCGCCCACCGGCAAGGCCGCGGTGCGCGTGCGCGAGGCGATCCGCGAGGCGATCGCCCCGGGCGCGACGCCGCCGCTCGAGATCGACGAGCGCGTGCGCGCCTCGCTTCAGGCGCTCGAAGCGAGCACGCTGCACCGGCTGCTCGGCGTGCGCCCCGACGGCTCGTGCCGTCATCATCGAGGCGACCCGATCCCCGCCGACGTGATCGTCGTCGACGAGGTCTCGATGATCGATCTCGCGCTGACGCGGCGCCTGCTCGAGGCGGTCCACGACGACGCGCGCCTGGTGCTGCTCGGCGATCGCGATCAGCTCGCGAGCGTGGAGGCGGGCTGCGTGCTCGCCGATCTGGTCGGCGACGCAGGCGACGGGCCGCTCGCCGGGCACGTGCAGGCGTTCACGCGCTCGCGTCGCTTCGCGAGCGCGCCCGACGTCGCGCTCATCGCGGCCTGCCTGCAGAGCTACGCGACGAGCCTCGAGGGGGTGCCGGCCGCGGCGGGCGAGCGCCTCGCGCTCGCGCTCGACGTGTTCTGCGGTCGCGCGCACGCCAAGGCGGAGTCGCACCCGAGCGCCCGCGTCGTGCACCTCGGCGCGCCGGAGCCCGGCGCCGGCGGCCGTGCGGCGCGGCCGACCAGCGCGCAGCTCGATCGGCTCGCCGCTCCCTACCTCGCGGGCTTCGAGCCGAGCGCCGAGCGCGATCCGCTCGAGCTCGAGGGATACGCCGCGTTGCTAAAGCGCGCCCAGCGAGCGGCCGGCACCTTCGCCCCGGAGGCATTTCGCCCGGAATTCCAGCGCGCCGTGCTCGACGCGCTCGATCGCCACCGGGTGCTCGCCGTGCACCGCCGCGGACCGCTCGGCGTCGTCGCGCTCGACGAGGCCATCGGCCGACGCGTGCGCGGCCTCTTAGGCGTCGACGGGCGCGACGAGGCGCATCGCCACTGGATCGGTCGGCCGATCCTGGTCACGGAGAACGCCTACGACGTCGATCTCATGAACGGAGACGTCGGCGTCGTGATGCCGACCCCCGAGGGGCGGGCGGTCGTCTTCCCGCACGAGCGACCGGGGGAGGTCCGACTCGTGGCGATCTCGCGCCTGCCGCCGCACGAAGGGGCGCTCGCGATGACCGTGCACAAGTCGCAGGGTTCGCAGTTCGATCGCGTGAGCCTGGTGCTCGCCGGGCGCCCGTCGCCGATCGAGACGCGCGAGCTCGTCTACACGGCCGTCACGCGCGCGCGTCGTCAGCTCGCGTGGCTCGGCGCCGAGGCGGAGCTCGCCGGTGCGCTCGAACGACGGGTCGAGCGCGCGAGCGGGCTGGCCGCGCTGCTGCGCGAGGGGTGAGCCGCCACCGTAGCGAGCGCGCTCGTCGCTGACGGGCACGCCCGAAGACGATCTCGGAGGGCGTCGGGGAGACTCTAGCGGGCCGTGGAGTCTCTCCGAGATCGGCCGATCCTCTCCCGGGTCACGCCGCGATCTCCCGCGCGGTCGACCACAGCCCGCTGACGGTCACAGCTTCCGCAGGCCGCCTCTCGACGGCCTGCTAGCCGCCGCGCGCGAACGCTCGCGCCACGAGCGCCTCGAGCGCCCGCCGCTGCAGGCGCACCGAGCGCGCCACGGCGAGCTGCGAGCGCGCCCGCAGCTCGTCGTGCTCGCCGCGCGTCGTGAAGCGCGCCGCGTCCCAGCCGAAATAGCGCTCGATCAGCGCGTCGGCGCAGAAGCGCGCCGACAGCTCGAGCGCGATCGTCTCGACGCCGAGCACGATCGACGAGCG
This sequence comes from Myxococcales bacterium, assembly GCA_021783935.1. Taxonomy (GTDB): domain Bacteria; phylum Myxococcota_A; class Polyangia; order Polyangiales; family JADJMO01; genus CAIXWQ01. The sequence goes on from JAJXTK010000503.1 coordinate 2,220, forward strand.
CTCCTCGGGCGTGAGCAGCGCGCCCGCGCGCTCGGCGTAGGCAGAGATCGCCGCCTCGAAGATCTCGGCCGAGAAGCGCGCCTCGGCGTCGTCCTCGCCGCCGGGGTTGCACCACGATCGGAACGCGTCGCCGAGCTCGATCGGGAGGCTCGACGCCGCCATCGTGTCGAGGTCGACGATCGCGGTCGCCTCGCGCCGTCCGAGATCGAACAGCAGGTTGGTGATCTTCAGATCGCCGTGGATGATCCGGACGGGCGTCGGCGGCAAGGACGCGAGCGCCTCGGCGTGCGCGAGGATCGCGCGACCGAGCGGCTCGATGCGCGCGTGGCGCGGGTGCGACGCGTGCTCCGCGAGCGCGCGCGCGAGCGCGGCGAGGTGCGCGGGGGTGTCGTGCGCCCCGGGGCGCGCGAAGTGGAACGTGCGGCGCAGATCCGACAGGGCGCGGTGCAGCTCGCCGACCGCGCGCCCGGCCGCCGCCGCGATCCAGGGCTCGCTCACCCGCGCGAGGGTCTCGCCCGGCACGAACGTGAGCGCCCGCCAGGTGGCCCCCGCCTCGTCGCGCACGAAGGCGGCGCCGTCGATCGTGCGCAGCAGCCGCGGGGTCGAGACGCCGCGCCGGGCGAGGTGCGCGGTGATCGCCTCGATGTCGAGGTTCACCTCCGGCGCGAAGATCGGATGAAGCCGCTGCACGACGCGCGTTCCGGCCGCGTCCTCGACGCGCAGCGTGCGGTTGATGAGGCCGATCGCGATCGGCTCGACGCGCGCGCCGCCGGCGTCGATGCCGTAGCGAGCGAGCACCTCGGCGAGCGCGTCGTCGAGCTCGGCCATCACCCGCGCACCGTCGCTCCGCGCCGTCTCCGGGGCCACCCTGTCTTCGTAGCATCGCGGGGCCGTTGGAGCAGCGTTTCATGCCCTTGAGCGAGGCCTCGCACGCGCGCGGATCGAGCCGAGTCCATCCCCAAGTTCCGGGGGGGCGCGCGTCCTGGTCGCGCCCGATCGGCCCCATCGTCAGGGATGCATCGCGGCGCACCGTTTGCGTTGATGGGAGTGGCTCGCGCGCGCGCTCACAACTGCGACGTCCAGGCTTGGGAACACGTAGAATTGCCGCCCCATGGCCCGAACGGCGTACTGGATGCAGTGCGGCGGATGCGGCGGCGACTCGATCGCGCTGCTCAATCTGCAGTCGCCCGACCTCCTCGAGGTGCTCCGCGCGCTCGACCTCGAGCTCCTCTACCACCCCTCGCTCTCGACGGTCGGGCCTCGCGAGCACGACGCGCTCGTGCGCGCGATCGTCTCGGGCGAGCGCGCGCTCGACGTGCTCTGCGTCGAGGGGGCAATCGTGCGCGGCCCCGGCGGCACCGGCATGTTCGACGTGAGTCGAGGCCGACCTCGCAAGGATCTCGTCTCGGCGCTCGCCCAGCAGGCGCGCTGGGTCGTCGCCGTCGGCACGTGCGCCGCCTACGGCGGCATCAGCGGCGCGAGCGTCGTCGAGGCGACGGGGCTGCAGTTCCACCAGCGGACGCGCGGCGGCTTCCTCGGCGAGGGGTTCGTCGCGAAGAGCGGGGCGCCGGTGATCAACTTGCCCGGCTGCCCGGTGCAGCCCGAGACGGTCGCCGCGGCGCTCGGCGCGATCGTCGCGGGCGACGCGCTCGAGCTCGACGAGCACCAGGCCCCCGTCTCGCTCTACGGGCTGCGCGTCCACCAGGGGTGCACGCGCAACGAGTACCACGAGTATCGCGTCGAGGAGCGCGGCTTCGGCGAGCGCGGCTGCCTCTTCTTCCACATGGGGTGCGAGGGGCCGATGACGCGCGGCGCGTGCAACCGCGTGCTGTGGAACCAGCGCTCCTCGAAGACGCGCGTGGGCGTCCCGTGCTTCGGCTGCACGCGGCCGGAGTTCCCGCGCCCGACGCCGTTCTTCGAGACGCCGAACATCGAGGGGCTGCCGCTCGAGCTCCCCGACGGGATCAACCGGCCGCACTACCTCGCCTACAAGACGATGGCGGCGGCGGCGGCGCCGCTGCGGCTGCGCAAGCGAACGTCGGGCGTCTGAGCGGGTTCGTCTCAGGGGGGATTGGGAGCGTAGGAGAATGGCGCGAAAAACGCTCGAAATCCCGATGAATCGGGTCGAGGGGGACCTCGAAATCCGGGCGACGCTCGACGACGGCGTGGTCGCCGACGCGGCGAGCTCGGGGACGATGTTCCGCGGCTTCGAGGCGATGCTGGTCGGGCGCGGCGCGCTCGACGGGCTCGTGATCACGCCGCGCATCTGCGGCATCTGCAGCACCTCGCACCTCGTCGCGGCCGCGCGCGCGCTCGACGCCGCGGCGGGCATCGAGCCGACCGAAGCGGGGCGGCTGGTGCGCGAGGTCGCGCTCGCGATCGAGACGGTCCAGAGCGACGTGCGCCAGGTGCTGTTGATGTTCGCGCCCGACTTCGCGAGCGCCGCGCACCAGCAGGAGCCGCTCTACGAGGAGGCGGTGCGACGCCACCGCCCCTTCGCGGGGGAGTCGGTCGTCGAGGCGATCCGCGCGACCAAGCACCTGCTCGAGATCGTCGCGATCCTCGGCGGGCAGTGGCCGCACGCGACCTTCGCGGTGCCGGGCGGCTCGGTGTCGGCCCCGAGCGCCGCCGAGGCGAGGCGCTGCCGGCAGATCCTCGAGGCGTTCCGCGGCTGGTACAAGCGGCGAGAAA
>JAJXTK010000504.1 GCA_021783935.1 Myxococcales bacterium
CCGACGCTGTCCTTCGAGAGCCCGAGCTTGAAGCCGAGCTCGCGCGCCTGGTAGCCGGCGAGGCCGACCGTCGGATCGACGTGGAAGGTGAGGATCTTCTCGGGGGTCTTCGCCGCGACCTCCTCGATGTCCATGCCGCCCTCGGTCGACGCGATGACGGCGATGCGGCGCGCGTCGCGGTCGACGAGCATCGCGACGTAGAGCTCGCGGGCGATGTCGAGCCCCTGCTCGATGTACAGCCGGCGCACCTTCTGCCCCGCGGGGCCCGTCTGGTGAGTGACCAGCTGCATGCCGAGGATCTTCGAAGCGGTCGTGCGCGCCGCGGCGGGGCCGTCTTTGACGACCTTGACGCCGCCGCCCTTGCCGCGGCCGCCGGCGTGGATCTGCGCCTTGACGACCACGACCGGGATCTTCGTCTCCTCGATCAAGCGCTTGGCCGCGGCCTCCGCCTCGTCGAGGTTGAACGCGGGGTACCCCTTGGGGATGGGGACGCCGTACTTCGCGAAGAGCTGCTTCCCCTGGTACTCGTGGATCTTCATCGGTTTCCTCGCGGCGGACCGGATGGGGAGCTGCGCGTTGGGCGGATGCCGCGTGCGCTCTCGAGCCCGCTCGGCGGCGAGGGGCCTACCACGACGAGCGCGCGGGGGCAGTGCCATTTCCCGTTCTCGTTCGCGTGCGTTCCGCCGTCGGCGCAAGGCTCCTGCGTGCGTGCTCGGTTCCCTGCGCGCGGTGGCGGGCGGCGTGGAACCTGACTATGGTCCTCGCCCCATCGGAGGACCGCCGCATGCCCACGCTGAACGAAGCCCTGAACGCCCCGCAGAAGAAGCCCGCCGTCGTCGACGACTGCGTCGCGCTCGTGGACGCGGAGGTCGCGGACAAGGGCGGGATCTCGGGGCTCGCGATCAAGGCGGGTTACGCGGCCGTCAAGGGGATCAAGCCGGGCTTCATCCGCGGCGTCGTCGACGATCTGCTCCCCGAGTTCGCCGACGCGCTCGAGCCGCTGTACGCCGAGGCCAAGGAGAAGAACGTCGCGATCGAGACGCACTTCGTCTCGAGCTCGGGGCGCGCCGCCGACGCGCTGCTCTCGATCACCGACCGCAAGGCGCAGCGCTCGAAGAGCGCCGTGGTCAAGGGGACCTACGACAAGCTCCGCGGCATGGCGAAGAAGAACGTCGAGCACGCGGTGCCGCGCCTCGCGCGCCTCATCGTGAAGCACGCCGGCTGATTCCCCCGCCTTCGCTCGCAGCGCGGGGCCGCACGCGGATAGACTCGCGGGCGTGTCGCTCGCCGCACTGATCCCGCCGCTCGAGGCCCTCGGCTTCACCCTCAACGAGGCGCGCGCGTACGGCGCGCTCGTCCAGCGCGGGGCGTCCACCGGCTACGAGGTCGGCCAGCACGCGGGCATCCCGCGCTCGGCGGTGTACGGCGTGCTGCGGCGCCTCGTGCAGGCGGGCGCCGCGCGCTCGCTGCAGGGGCGAGACGGCGAGCCCGAGCGCTTCGTCGCCACGCCCCCCGAGAGCCTCGTCGCGGTCCTGAAGAAGCGCTTCAGCGCCAGCGCCGACGCGCTCGAGGAGGCCGCCCGCGCGCTCGAGCTCCCGGTCGACGCCCCCGACGTCTACGGCGTGCGCGGCTACGAGCGCGTGATGGAGGAGGCCGAGCACCTGATCGCCTCCGCGAAGCACAAGCTCGCCGTGAGCGGCTGGCCGCGCGAGATCGGCCTCCTCGCCCCCGAGCTGCACAAGGCCGCCGAGCGCAAGGCGTTCGTCGTCGTCTTCTCGCACGCGGCGCTGCCCGACGATCTGCCGGGGCACGTCTTCAGCTATGGCCTCGAGCAGCGCGAGCTCGAGGCGTTCTGGAAGCACCGCCTGGTCATCGTCGCCGACGACGTGCGCGCCCTGGTCGGCGCGGCCGAGCGGGGCCCCCGCGACGGCGCGGTCGTCAGCGCCACCGACGCGATCGCCGAGCTCGCGACCAACCAGATCTCGCTCGACGTGACGCTCCTCGCCCGCCGCAGCGGCCTCGACGTCGAGCCGGTCATGGCGACGCTGCTCGGCCAGCGCGTCGGCAACCTCGACGCCCTGCTCGCGCGCAAGGCGGCCGGCAAGCCGAAGCGCGCTTGACGCGCCGCCCGAGAGCGTGACTCATATGTGAGTCACGCCCTGCCCGGCGTGACGCCCAGACGCCAGGGCCGCGGGCTTGAGGCGGCTCCCCCCCAAGGGCCGCGCTTCGACTCGCGTCCTTGGCGCCTGGGCTCGAGAACCCAACCCCCCGGGCCCCCCGATCCCGGGAGGCAGAGCGGCTCAGGGGTGAGGTACGGGCCCCGGGCTTGCCGCGATTTGAGTTTGCCCCCCCGGGCTCGCGACTACGTTCCCGCTCCTCGATTCGGGCCCGCGCGACGCGCACCCGTTTCCAGGAGGAGCTCGCCATGATCGTCGGTGTCATCGGGTCGGGATCCATCGGGCCCGACCTCGCGTACGGATTCGTCACCGCGCTCGCCGGCGAGGCCGGGAGCAAGGTCTTTCTCGTCGACGTGAAGCAGGAGGCGCTCGACAAGGGGGTCGCCCGCATCCGCGGCTACGTCTCGAAGGCCGTCGCGCGCGGCAAGCTCGCGCCGAAGGTCGCCGCGGCGATCGAGGCCGCCCTCGTGCCGACGCTGAAGCTCGCCGACCTGAAGGACTGCGAGTACGTCCTCGAGGCGGCGACCGAGCAGCTGCCGATCAAGCGGCAGATCCTCCGCGAGCTCGAGGCGGTCGTGCGCCCCGACTGCCTCGTCGGCTTCGCGACCTCGGGCATCCCGCGCGCGCAGATTGCGAGCGAGGCCAAGCACCCCGAGCGCTGCTTCGTCAACCACCCGTTCTTCCCGGCGTGGCGCACCCTGCCGATCGAGGTCGTGCTCTCGGGCGACGAGAAGCTCGGCGCGCGGATGATCGCGGCGATGAAGAAGCTCGGCAAGGTGCCGATCATCACCGCCGACGTCGAGTGCTTCGCGGCCGACGACGTCTTCTGCAACTACATCAGCGAGGCCGCGCGCATCGTCGAGGAGGGGCTCGCGACGCCGGCGCAGGTCGACAAGGCCGTCAACGACGCCGTCGGTGGCGGCGGGCCGTTCAACGTCATGGACCTCACGGTCGGCAACAACCTCGTCGTGCACTGCCAGCAGCTGATGCTCGGCGCGAAGACCGGCTCGCCGTGGTTCTCGCCGCCGGCGATCCTGGCCAAGCGGGGCAACACCCTCTGGCACGATCCGAAGAAGCCAGAGAGCGCCGCGGTCAGCGAGCCGGTGCGCCAGGAGATCGTCGAGCGCATGCTCGCCGTGCTGCTCGGCCGCGCGGTCGCGGTGATGGATCAAGGGACGTGCGAGCCGTCGGATCTCGACTGGCTTCTGAAGAACTCGCTCGGCTTCGACCAGGGCACCCTCTCGCTCTACGAGTCGCTCGGGCCGGCGAAGGTCAAGGAGCTGTGCACCAAGTTCGCGGCGCGCTTCCCGGGCTTCCCGGTGCCCAAGACGATCGCCGAGGGGCGCGCGATCGAGCTGGTGCGCGATCTGCGCGTCACCAAGTCGGGCGGCATCGCGACCGTGCGCGTCTTCCGCCCCGAGGTGCGCAACGCGCTCTCGGCGCGCACGCTCGGCGAGATCGAGCGCGCGATCAATGCGCTCGCCGCCGACGCTTCGGTGCGCGGCATCGTGCTGACGTCGACCGACGGCGCGTTCGCCGGCGCCGACATCAACGAGCTCGCGGCGCTCAAGACGCCCGAGCAGTGCGAGGCCCTGTGCACGCGCGGCCACGCGATCCTCGACGCCGTCGCCAAGTGCAAGAAGCCCATCGTCGCCGCGCTCGACGGGCCGGTGCTCGGCGGCGGCGCGGAGCTCTCGATGGCCTGCCACGCGCGCGTCGTCGGCCCCTCGCTCTACCTCGGCCAGCCCGAGGTCGATCTCGGCATCATCCCCGGCTACGGCGGGACGCAGCGGCTCGCGCGCCTGGTGGGCGTCGAGAACGCGCTGCCGGTGCTGCGCGCGGGCAAGGCGCTCGACGCGAAGACGGCGTGCAAGCTCGGCTGGGCCACCGGTGAGCCGACCAGCGACGTCGAGGGGGCCGCCAAGGCGCTCCTGCTCGCGAGCTTCGAGGGCAAGGCGAAGCTCGCGCCGGTCGACCCGGCGCCGGTGAAGGTGCCCGAGAAGCTCCCGGCGATCGACCTCGGGCACCGCTCGATCGCGATCGACGCCATCCTGGTCGACGTCGTTCGCCGCGGCCTGCAGCTGCCGCTCGCCGAGGGGCTGAAGATCGAGGCGCAGGGGTTCGCCCGCTGCAAGCGCACCATCGACATGGACATCGGCATGAAGAACTTCATGCAGAACGGGCCGCGCGTCCCCGCGGCGTTCCTGCACGAGTGAGCGCCAACGCCATGAGCACCAACATGCAAAACGACCCGATCGTCATCCTCTCGGGCGCGCGCCGGCTCCCGCGCGCCGACATCCTCGTCGACAACAAGCGCCCGGGGCTCTTCTCGCACCTGTCGACGACGCACCTCGGCGGCCTCGCGATCGCCGCGACCCTGAAGCACAGCAAGGTCGATCCCAAGCTCGTCGGCCACGTCGTCATGGGCATGGCGCAGCACAGCAACCGCGACTCGATCTACGGCGCCCAGGGGATGCGCTTCCGCGGCGGGCTGCCGAACGACGTGCCCGCGCTCACCGTCGCGCGCATCTGCGGCAGCGGCGCCGAGGCGATCTCGGTCGCCTCCGAGATGCTCATGGCGGGGCTGCGCCACGATCCCGAGCGGCCGTTCTACGTCGCCGGCGGCGCCGAGAGCATGCAGTACCCCTTCTGTCTCTACGGCTACCGGGGCAAGCCGGTCGGCGGCTCGACGCAGAAGTACGGGCCCCTCGACGTCAAGCAACTACCAA
>JAJXTK010000505.1 GCA_021783935.1 Myxococcales bacterium
GCGAGGCCGCGCTGTTCGAGGCTGCGCGCCCGCGCACGACGCACCCGAGGCCGGTGTCGCTGCGGCCGCCCGAGGCGCCGCCGGTCGCGACACCGCCGAGGCCTCCCTCGCGTCCGCCGCGCCCTGCGCCGGCGATCGCGACGTCGAGCGAGGCGCGCCTGAAGGTGCCCGAGGCGCCCCCGGTGCCGATCATCCACGCGCCCGTGGCGCCCTCCGACCTCGCCGACGTCAGCGCCCTCGAGGACATCCCCGAGGACGTGCGCGCCTCGCTGCTCGAGGCCGCGCGCGCGGTCACGATCGTGGCCGATCAGGTGCTTCCCGCGCCGCCGGCGCTGATGGTCCTCGAGGGAGAGGTCGAGATCCGCTCGGCGCGCCACCCCGCCGCCATCGACGTGCTCGGGCCCGGGCCGCTGCGCATGCTCGCGCCGGTGCCGCCGGCCGACACCGAGCTGTTGGTCGTCGGCTGCGCCGACGGCGCGCACGTGCTGATCGTCGAGCAGGAGCGGATCGAGCAGCTGCGGCGCCTCGCGCCGTGGGTCGTGCAGGAGCTCGAGCCGGCGAGCGACGACATCCACGTCGTGGCCGGCGCGCTGCGCGGCAAGCTCAGTCGCCTCGACGACGAGGACCTCGACGCGCTGATCGACGGCACCGAGGTCGTGCGGCTCGCCCCGTCGGTCGTCGTCGTCAAGCGCGCCGAGCCGGTGCGGGCCCTGGTGATCGTCGGCGCCGGCGAGCTCACGCTTCGTCGCGAAGACGGGACCGAAGGGCGCGTCGCGGTGGGCGAGGTGCTCTTCGGCAAGGAGCTCGCGGACGGGGCGCCGGCCCCCGCGCAGGCGCGCGCGGGCAAGGACGGCGCGCTCCTCTTGGTCGCGCACCGGGCCTCGACGGCGCGGCTGTTCGCGCGCGCGAAATCGCTCGCTCCGCTGCTCCGCGAAGGGTGAGCGCGCCTCGCGCATTTCATTGTAGAGAGACGCGATGCCGCGCGCGAGCCACCCGGAGCCCGTCTACGACTGCGTGACGTGCGGCGCCTGCTGCTACAACCCTGATCAGAACCGCGAGATCGACTACGTCGACTACATCGAGATCGATCCGCACGACCGCATCATGAAGAAGCCGGAGCTCGTGCGGCGGCTCGTCGTGCTCGATCACAAGCTGCGCCCGCACATGCGGCTCAATCAGCACCAGCGCTGCGTCGCGCTCGGCGGACGGCTCGGCGCGCAGGTCGGCTGCGGCATCTACCGCGAGCGGCCGACCGTCTGCCGCGAGTTCGAGGCCGGCAGCAAGGACTGCAAGAAGTACCGCCGCGAGCGCGGCATCGACTGAGGGAACCTCACCCCGCGCGTCTCCGGGCGGCGCCATCTTCCCTCGCTCCCTCGCAAACAGAGGGGGCGAGGTCTCAGCGCGGCGGCCGCGAATTGCGGCGCTTGCGCGCCATGCGGCGGGCGATGCGGAAGGCGACCTCCATGGCCTGCGCGTAGTTCAGGCGCGGATCGCACGCGGTCGCGTAGTTGCGCTGCAGATCCTCCTCGCGCACCCCCGAGGCGCCGCCGACGCACTCGGTCACGTCGGCGCCCGTGAGCTCGAGGTGCACGCCGCCGAGGATGGTGCCCAAGGCGTCGTGCACCTCCCAGGTCTGCTCGATCTCGGAGAGCACGTCTTCGAAGCCGCGCGTCTTGAGCCCGCTCGCCGTCGTCGTCGTGTTGCCGTGCATCGGATCGCACACCCAGAGCACGCGACGGCCGCTCGCGCGCACCGCGTCGAGCAGCGGCGGCAGCGCTTCGGCCACGCGCGCGGCGCCCATGCGCGTGATGATCGAGACGCGGCCCGGCTCGCTGTTCGGGTCGAGCGCCGCGAGCAGCGCGACGAGCTCGGCGCCGTCGGCCTTGGGGCCCACCTTCACGCCGATCGGGTTCTTGATGCCGCGGAAGAACTCGACGTGCGCGCCGTCGAGGGCGCGCGTGCGCTCGCCGATCCACGGCAGGTGCGCCGTGAGATCCCAGTAGCCGTCGCGCCGCGGCACCTTGCGCGTCTGCGCCGACTCGTAGTGCAGGTTGAGCCCCTCGTGGCTCGTGAAGAACTCGACGCGCGTGAGCTGATCGACGGAGTTCTCGCCGATGGCCTCCATGAAGCCGAGCGCCTCGCCGAGCTGCCGGCAGGTGCGCTCGTAGGAGGCGCGCAGCTCCGGCTCGAGCGCCGCGTGCTTGATGAACGCGAGATCCCACGCCTCGGGGTGGTGCAGATCGGCGAAGCCGCCGGCGCTCAGCGAGCGGATGAAGTTGAGCGTGAGCGCCGAGTACCGGTAGGCGTCGACCATGAGGCGCGGATCGGCGCGCCGCGCCGCGGGCGTGAAGGCCGGGCGGTTGACGAGATCGCCGAAGTAGCTCGGGAGGGTCACGTCGTCGCGCGTCTCGACGGGGCTCGAACGCGGCTTCGCGTACTGCCCCGCCAAGCGGCCGACGCGCACCACGGGCTTCTTGCCGCCGTGGATCAGCACCAGCGACATCTGCAGGAGGATCTTCAGCTGATCGACGATGACCTCGGCGCGGCAGTCGGCCATCGACTCGGCGCAGTCGCCGCCCTGGAGCAGGAAGCGCTTGCCGAGCTGCGCGTCGGCGAGCTGGCTGCGCAGCCGATCGATCTCCCACGAGGTCACCAGCGGGGGCAGGGCGCGGAGCGCTTCGAAGCTCGCAGCGAGCTCTGCCGGATCGTCGTAGGCGACCTCCTGCGCGACCTTCTTCGACCTCCACGACTCCGGCGACCAGTCCATCGGGGCGCACTGTAGTGCCGACCGACCGCCGTCGCACGGGCCGGAGCGCGGCGCAGAAGCTCGACCTTCGCCTCGACGCCGCGGCGATGCTCACGTAATCGCGAGCGATGCTCGACCTCGACCTCGTGGGAAAGCCCGGCGCGCCGTCGCGCTTCGAATACGGCTGGAAGGACGTCGTTCTCTACGCGCTCGGCATCGGCGCGAAGGCCGACGAGCTCGACTACCTCTACGAAGGGCGCGGGCCCAAGACCTACCCGTCGTTCGCCGTGGTGCCGACCTTCGGGCCGATGTTCGAGCTGCTCTCGCGCTCGGGCGGCAACCTCGCGATGGTCGTGCACGGCGCGCAGAAGGTCGCGCTGCATCGGCCGATCCCGGCCGAGGGGGCGCTGCGCACGACGGCGACGATCCGCGCCGTCCACGATCTCAAGCGCTTCGCGCAGGTGTTGGTCGACACCTCGACCTTCGACGACGCGAGCGGCGCGCCGCTGTTCGACACGACGTGGTCGATCGTCTTCCGCGGCGAGGGGGGCTTCGGCGGCGCGCCCCCGCCGAGGCCGTCGCCCGAGGAGGTCGTCGCGGTGCCGGAGCGCCAGGCCGACTTCGCGATCGAGGAGACGACGTCGAAGGAGCAGGCGCTGCTCTATCGCCTCAACGGCGACTGGAACCCGCTGCACGCCGACCCCGAGTTCGCCAAGAACGTCGGCTTCGCGCAGGGGCCGATCCTGCACGGGCTCTGCACCTACGGCTACATGGTCCGCGCCGTGGTCAAGGGCGCTTGCGGGGGCGACGCCACCAAGCTGCGCGCCTTCGAAGCGCAGTTCCGCAAGCCGGTCTGGCCCGGCGACACGCTCGTCACCCAAGGCTGGAAGGTCGACGGCGAGCGCGTCGCGCTGAGCGTCACCGCCAAGGACCGCGGCGAGACGGTGATCTCGGGCGCCTCGGCGCGCATCGTCGGCTGACGGCTCGTCGTCGCGTCGTCGCTCGGGGCGCCCCGCTTCAAGAAGCGCACTCCATGTGCCCGTCCTGCGAGCGGTAGAACGCCGCGGCGAGCTCGTGGCCGACGAGCGCCGCGAGCCGCTCGTAGGTGCGTCGACGCGCGCCGCCGAGCAGCGAGCGGCGCGCGCTCGCCTCGTGCGGGTGCGCGATGAAGACGTTGTAGCCGATGATCGCGCCGTCGGTGCGCACGAGCGTGATGCCGTCGACGCCCATCATGCCGGCGAGCAGCCGCGCGTAGGCCTGCACGCGCGCGCGTGACTCCTCCGTGCGCGTCTCGTGGTAGCGCGCGATGGAGCCCGCGACGTCGATCGGCGCCTCGAGGATCTGGCCGTCGGCGAACGTCGAGCAGAGCGCGGCCCCGCTCGGCGACACCGCGACGAGCGAGCCGTGGCCGGTGCGCATCGCGTCGATGAAGACGCGCCGATAGAAGGTCCAGGTGTCGGCCACGAGCGGCTCGGGCACGTCGCGCACGATCGTGGACAGGAGGCCGTGCAACAGGAGCGTGCGCGGCGGGGCGTCGCTCCGGGCGCCCGAGAGGTAGACATAGCGCGTCAGCCCCGAGGCGCCGCGCACCTCGACGATGCTGTCGCCGAGCTGCGCGACCCCGATCGCGTGCAGCTGCCGATCGGCCGTCGCGCGCAGGATCTCCATCGGAGTCTCGACGAGCACGAACTGGTCGGTGCGGAAGAGCCCGAAGCGCAGGCCGTCGTCGTCCGACGTGCGCTCGAAGTAGATCGACCAGCTGTCGCTCGCGAGCGGCGCGCACTGCTTGAGCGCCCTGCGCACCGTGTCCGCGTCGCGTGAGCCGCTCCCGAGCGGCAGCGGCTCGCCGCCTCCGACGGCCGCGAGCAGCGAGGCGACGTCGTCGCAGAGGAAGACGAGCGGGAAGAGCGCCGTGCCCTCCTCTTGGTAGCGCGAGAGGCTCGTCACGATCTCGACGAGCGCGTCGGGCGTGTGCGGGCACGCCATCTCTTCCTGATCGAGCGCCCGCGCGAGCTGCTCTCGCAGCAGGTGTCGGAAGGCGATGATCGAGCGATCGGCCCCCACCCGGTCACCCCTTGAGCTTGCGCTCCATGATCTGGCCGAGCTCGGCCGAGCGGTTGGTCGCCGCCTCGACCGCGTTGATGAGCGTGGTG
>JAJXTK010000506.1 GCA_021783935.1 Myxococcales bacterium
GCCGGGGCGCGATTGTCGACGCGGGCGAGCTTCGGGAGCTCCGCGTCGTTCGGCTGACTCGTCCGCGGCGGCGGCGCGACGCCGAGCAGCCGCGGCAGGCGGATCGTGATCGTCGTCCCTGCGCCGAAGCGGCTGTCGATGCTCAGCTGCCCGCCGAAGTCGGCCACCGTCTGCCGCACGAACACGAAGCCCAGCGAGTGCAGCTCGCCGTCGAGCGAGACGCGCTCGCGCATCAGGTGGGCGACCTTCTCGGGGGTCATCCCTTCGCCGTCGTCCTGCACGCGCAGCACGGCGTCGTCGTCTTCGACGACCTCGCTCACCCTCAGCACGCCGACGCGCTTGTCACCCATCGCGTCGACCGCGTTCATCACGAGGTTGAAGAACATGCGGTGGAAGCGCGGCAGGCTTCCGAACGCGACCGCGGACTCGAGCGGGCCGACCTGCAGCTCGACCTTCGCGTGGCCGCTCTCGGCGACGTAGCCCTGGATCACGTTGCGCGTGAACGCCTCGATCTCGGCGGCGATGTCGAACTGCTGGCGAAGATCCTTGGCCCCCTCCTGCTCCTCGAGGAAGGCGAGGATTCGGCTTCGCACGCCGCGCAGCCACGCGATGCAATTGCGGTAGTGGGTGCGCCCGAGCACCGAGCGTGACGTCGGCGGCAGGAACACCAGCACCTGATCGGATCGCCCCCAGAGCGGGTTGAGGACGAGCTCGCACATGTTGAAGATCGTGTCGACGTACTTGCGGCCCGTGCGGAGGATGGTCTCGTCGGGCGAGAAGTTGCGCACCGCGCTCGAGTACTCGCGATAGGCCTTGCGCAGCGAGACGGCGAGATCCTTGAGCGCCGCGAGGTCGTTGCCGTGGATCGCCTGCGCCTGCTCGATGCCGTGCAGCTCGAGGTCGGTGTTGAGCGTGACGTGGAAGTGAATGACCTCGTTGATGAACGCCTCGACGCGCAGGTCGTGGATGAGGAACTTGATCTCGGCGACCTTGCGCTTGGTCCCCTCGCGGTAGTCGTTCATGGGCGCAGCGCAAGATTATGCGAGTCGATCGGTTCGTGCGTCGAGACGCACGGACGGCGCACACGACGCGAGCTCGACCTTGCAACGCCCGCGTCGCGCGGCGAGCCGAATTCGTGGCGGAAGGTTCGCCATCAGCGACGCAAAAGACGGGACGTAATGCGCGAATCTTGCACTCGATCTTTGCGGTTCTTCGCGATCGATTCGAGCGCTGCGCGCCGTGGAAACGTGCGAGTATTCGCCGGGCTCAGGCCACTGCGTTCGGCGCGGTGACGCGCGCGGGTCCGCGCGCTCCCGGGCCGGTGGTGTTTCAAGGAGGCGACGCATGTCCACTCTCAAGGGGAAGCTGCAGCAGAAGATCGTCACCGAGCGTGCGCGTACGCAGAAGCTCACGCGCGAGTTCGCCGACGTGGTCGTCGATCAGGTGAACATCGGGCAGATCATCGGCGGCGCTCGTGACATCAAGGCTCTCGTCACGGACATTTCCTATCTGGATCCCCAGGAAGGGATCCGCTTCCGCGGCAAGAACATCCCCGAGACGTTCGCGGCGCTGCCGAAGCGGAGCGGCGCGGAGTACCCGACCGTCGAGTCGTTCTGGCACTTCATGCTCACCGGCGACATCCCGACGGCCGCCGAGGCCGAGGAGGTCCGCGTCGACTTCTCCGAGCGCGCGAAGGTGCCGAGCTACGTCTTCGACGTGATCCGCGCGATGCCCGCGGGCAGCCACCCGATGGCGATGCTCTCGGCCGCGGTGCTCGCGATGCAGAAGGAGAGCAAGTTCACCGCGCAGTACCACCACGGAATGAAGAAGAACGACTACTGGGACCCGATGTACGAGGACGCGTGCGACCTGCTCGCGAAGCTCCCCGAGGTCGCCGCGTTCATCTACCGCTTCAAGTACAAGGGCGGCGACATCATCCCGTCGAATCGGGCGCTCGACTTCGGCGCGAACTTCGCCCAGATGATGGGCATCGCCAAGCCGTATGACGACGTCGCGAGGATGTACTTCATCCTCCACAGCGATCACGAGAGCGGCAACGTCAGCGCGCACACCACGCACCTGGTGGCCTCGGCCCTGTCGGACGCGTACTACGCGTTCAGCGCCGGCCTGAACGGCCTCGCCGGCCCGCTGCACGGGCTCGCGAACCAGGAAGTGCTCGCGTGGATCAAGGACTTCCAGAAGAAGCTCAAGGGCGCCGAGCCGACGCCGGAGAACGTGAAGGCGGCTCTCTGGGAGACGCTCAACGCCGGTCAGGTCATTCCGGGTTACGGCCACGCCGTCCTGCGCAAGACCGACCCGCGCTACACCTCGCAGATGGAGTTCTGCCAGAAGCACCTGCCGAACGACCCGCTCTTCAAGCTGGTCAACATGATCTACCAGGTGGCCCCCGGCGTCCTCACCGAGCACGGCAAGACCAAGAACCCGTGGCCGAACGTCGACGCGCAGAGCGGCGTCATCCAGTGGTACTACGGCCTCCACGAGGAGGACTTCTACACGGTGCTCTTCGGCGTCGGCCGCGCGATCGGCGTGCTCGCCAACATCGTGTGGGATCGCGCGCTCGGCTACCCGATCGAGCGTCCGAAGTCGGTCACGACGGCGATGCTCGAGGAGTGGGCGACCGCCGGCGGTCGCAAGTAGCTCCGAGGCTCGCCGTCCGAAGCGACGACGAGCCGATTCGGCACGCGGCTGCGGCGCTCGTCGCAGCCGCGGCGCTTTTTGGGCAGGAAGCGTCCTGGCTCGCTCGCGGAGCGAGATCTTTACGTCCGCCATACGCGTTCACGCTTCTTCGTCGCGACGGGCGGGCCGAATGGCATCGGTCACCGAAATGCCGTGCTATGGGGGGCATCCATGAAAGCTCAACAGCACCTGATTCCCACCGTGTTCGCGCTCGCCTGCGCGGCGATGTCGCTCGCCGGGTGCAGCAGCAGCTCGTCTGGCGGCGGCACGAACACCGACAGCGGCGCGGCCGTCGACGCCTCGAAGACCGACTCCGGCTCGGCGGCCGACACGGGCTCGGCGACCGACTCCGGGTCGACCACGGAGACCGGCGGCGACACCAGCTCGGGCACGACCTGCCCGACGCCGCTCCCTTCGGGGTGGACGTGCCCGGCGGCGCCGACGCTGCCCGCGAGCTCCACCTCCTGCACTGCGACCGACGTCCAGGGCTACGAGACCATCTGCTTCAGCTCCACCGCCGATACGACGAAGTGCCAGGCCTACAAGTCGGCCACCACCGCGTGCGACACGTGCCTGCGCGCGTGGACGCGCTCCGACGGCTGGGTGCAGACGGGCGCGTGCTACCTGGCGATCGACTCGACCGCGACCAACTGCGCGGCGGCCGACGAGTGCGACAACTCCTGCACCGATCTGACGTGCTGGAACGACTGCACCGATCAGACGTCGCTGCAGTCGTGCCTCGGCTCCGTGCAGGCCTCCGGCGGCGCGTGCGACGTCAGCGGCACGGAGACGACGCTCCAGACCTGCCAGGGCAACGCGAAGTTCAAGGCCTGCGTGCTCGGCAGCGACGCGGACATCGTCAACTTCTTCCAGGGCGCCTGCCAGAAGGGCGGCGTCTTCACCGCGCCCGCCGGGGACGCGGGCACCGACGCGACGTCCGACACGGGCTCCGACGCGGCCACCGACGCGGCCACCGACGCGGCCGATGCGGCCGACGCCGCCACTTCCGGCTGATCACCGCGCACACCGTGCAATGAGGGGAGCTCGCGGCCACGACGGTCGCGAGCTCCTCGCGTTTTGTGCGGCGCCGGCACGGCCGAGGCGCCCGGCGCGAGACGGTGCCTGACGGGCGGCCGACGAGCGGGTAGTACATTCGTCGCATGCGTGCCGTCTTCGTCCGCGAGCCCGGCGGCCCGAGGCCCTCGAGGTTCGCGACGTCCCTTTGCCTGCCCCGCCTCGAGGCGCTGCTCGACACGGGGGCGCCGTGACGCGCGCCCGCTCGGTGTCGGCCCGCGGCGGCGTGCCGCTCCACGTCGAGGAGCGCGGGGCGGGCGCGCGCACGATGCTCCTCTGCAACGGCCTCTACTGCTCGACGCACTACTACGGCCCGTGGATCGAGCAGTTCTCGCGCGATCACCGGGTGGTCTCCTTCGACTACCGCGGGCACGGCAAGAGCGCCGACGCGCGCGATCCCGGCGCCGTGACGCTCGCGTCGCTCGTCGACGACGCGCGCGCGGTGCTCGACACCATCGAGGGCCCCACGATCCTCGTCGGCCACAGCATGGGGGTGCGCGTCGCCCTCGAGCTCGCGGCGCGCGCCGAGGCGAGGCTCGACGGCGTGATCCTGCTGTGCGGCAGCGTCTTCGGCATCGGCGACGGCCTGTCCGCGAGCGCGGTGGCCCGCGTGGGGCCGCCGCTGCTGCGCACGGCAGATCGCGTGTCCTACGCCTTCGAGCTCGCGCGCAACGCCGTGATGCACCCCGACTGGTTCATCACCGTCGGCTCGCTGTTCGGCGGCCTCGCGCGCTCGACGCCGCGCGCGCCGATCGAGGCGCTCGTGCGCAACGTGCGTCGGCTCGACGTGCGGCTCATGACCTCCGTCGCGCGCTCGTACGTGGAGCACACTGCGCGGCCGCTCTTGCCGCGGGTACAGGCGCCGACGCTGCAGATCGTGGGCGGCCTCGATCAGCTCGCCACGCCCGCGCACGCCCGCCTGGTCGAGCGGGAGCTCCCCCGCTGCACGACCCACGTCGTCGAGGGGTGCACACACCTCGCCCCGATCGAGCGCCCCTAGGAGGTGCACCGCGTGGTGCGCGCCTTCCTCGGGACGCTGCACGCGCCCTGAGCCCCCTCAGCCGGCCCCGCAGAAGCCGTTGTTGCAGCTCGGCGCACTGGCCGGACAGTTCTTGTCGTTGCGG
>JAJXTK010000507.1 GCA_021783935.1 Myxococcales bacterium
CGCCCCCCCTGCCGCCGCGCCCGCGCCGGCCACGAAGGACGCTGCCTCCTCCTCGAGCGAAGAGAGCTGGGCGAACCGCTCCGGCGTCCTCATCGGCGCCAAGGTCGGCGGGATCATGCCCTTCAACAAGCTCCAGGCGAACGGCACCGTAGGCCTCGAGGCCGGCTACCAGTTCGGGCCCTTCGTCATCGCCCTCACCGCAGACTACCAGGCGCCGAAGTCGCACGACGGCGCCAACGACGTGCGCGTCGCGGGCGGGACCTACGGCTGGCACATCACCGAGCAGGAGCTCGACGTGATGCCGGAGTTCCTCTACCGCCTCACGATGCTCGGCTCGGTGGTCCCCTACGTGGGAATCGGGCCTCGTATCTATATGCTCCGCAGCACCGTTCGCTCTAACAACGTGACTCCATATATGATGGACACCACGGAGCAGTCGACCAAGCTCGGCTTCGGCGTCCCCCTCGGCGTCGAAATCAAAGTGGGGCCTGGCGCCTTCATCGCCGAGGTACTGCTCCAGTACGGCACCATCGATCACACGGCCACCGGCGACAGCAACGTCGGGAGCGCCTCGCTCGGGCTCGGATACCGGATGGTCCTCTGAACCGGAATCGAGCTAGGCGCCCGTAGGCGGGTCGCGTGCTACCAAGGCAGGGACAACCCGGAGGGAGAATGAAATTGCAGTCGAGGGCTCGAATCGGCCTGTTCACGACGATCTTGGGGGCAGCGTTCCTCTCCGCCTGCGGCGGGTCCGACATCGAGGCACCGTGTAACCCCTCCACCAACCCTGCGTGCGCGACGAGTCCCACATCGGACGCCTACGTCGATGGAACGGTAGATTCGACATCGCCTGGCGACGACAGCACCGTCGGCGACGACAGCGCCTTCGACGTCGGGGCCGACAGCGCGGCCGACTCGCTTCTCACGGACTCGAATTCGACCGGCGACGGGGCGGCCGACTCCGGCTCTACCGGCGACGGCGCGACCGACTCCGGCTCGACCGGCGACGCCGCCGCCGACGGCGGGGGCGATGGTGGCGTCAGCTGCCTCGGCTACAGCGCCCTCTGCGCGTCGGGCTCGCAGTGCTGCTCGGGGACCTGCGACCCGACGTCCCACACCTGCACCTCGAAGCTCGGCGTCTGCGCCGGTGGGGGCGGCGGGTGCACGAGCTCGCTCGACTGCTGCTCGCTCTCGTGCGTCGGCGGCATCTGCCAGACCGCGTGCATGAGCGACGGTCAGACCTGCACGAGCAACGGCGAGTGCTGCAGCGGCACCTGCACCGGAGGCACCTGCGCCAAGCTGCCGTCGGCGTCGAGCTGCTCCACCGCGGGCAACAGCTGCGCGTCGGACGGCACCTGCTGCTCGAACCTCTGCACCGGCGGCAAGTGCCAGCTCGCCGCTTCGTACTGCACCCAGATCGGCGACATCTGCCAGCACCCGACCGACTGCTGCACGGGGGTCTGCAACGTCGCCTCCGGCGCGACCTACGGCACCTGCGCGGCCAACTCCCCCGGCGCGGTCGACTGCTCGGCCGGCGTCGACGGCACCGTGTGCGGCGGCTCCTGCGGAGACTGCTGCAGCCGCCTCTGCGAGCCCTACGGCCCGACGGGGGTGCTGATCTGCCAGCCGGCGAACGGCTGCCACGTCGATGGCGACATCTGCCGCAGCAACAGCGACTGCTGCGGCGGCGCCGGCTCGGGCATGCCCGGCGACGGCACCGTCACCTGCGTCTTCATGACGGGGCAGACCATCGGCCTCTGCCGCAACCCGCAGGCGGGCACCAGCACCAACAGCTGCGACCCCGAAGGGGACGTCTGCCACTACAAGGCGGACGCGACCTACAAGTGCACGGTGTCCTCGACGCGTAACAACTGCTGCGGCGCGCCGGGCAACAGCGGCGTCTGCAAGCTCGACGCGCTCGGCATCCCCCGCTGCTACGGCGGCGGCGCGTGCAGCCCCGCGGGCGGCGCGTGCGCCTACTCGGGCGACTGCTGCAACGGCCTGCCCTGCGTGCCGAACCCGTCGGGCGGGACGCCGTCGTACATCTGCGCGACCACGCTCTGCCAGCCCTCCGGTGCGAGCTGCACCATCGACGGCGACTGCTGCGCGGGCCTCAGCTGCATCAAGCCGCTCGGCTCCGCGTCGGGCACCTGCGGCACCTACACGCCGCCCCCGCCGCCGCCGACCGACGCGGGCACCGATTCGAGCACGACGACCGACTCGTCGCCGACCGACTCGTCGACGACCACCGACTCGGGCACCGTCTCGGACTCGACGACGACGACCGACTCGTCGACGACCACCGACTCGGGCACGCCCGACACCGCGCCCGTGTGCGCCCTGTACGGCCAGTCGTGCCTGATCGACGCGAACTGCTGCAGCAGCGTGACGTGCCTCACGGCCACCGGCGCGCCGTGCAACAGCCAAGCCGGCTGCACCTGCCACAACTTGATCTTCTAGGTCACGCCCCGACGATCGCCGAGCAGGCGATCGCCCCTTCGCCCGAGGCTCCGCCGACGCGGACCTCGGGCGAGGTGCTTTGTGTGCCCCCGCGAGGCGCCGGCCGCCCGAGCAAAGCGCGGTGCAGTGGAACGGCGTCGAGGACACGGAGATTGCAGCGCAGGCGACAGCGCGGGTGGAAGGTGCGGTGGCGGGGGACGAGGTCTCGCGAGCCGCTCCATCCGGTCTTGGCCGGTGCCGGTGCCGGTGCCGGTGCCGGAGCCGGAGCCGGAGCCGGAGCCGATGCCGGTGCCGAGGCCGAAGCCGAAGCCGAAGCCGAGGCCGATGCCGAAGCCGAAGCCGCTGCCGCTGCCGCTGCCGTTGGGCCTTGCAGCGTGATTCCGCACTTGCTTCCATCGCGGAGTCGTACCCAACCAGCGAGGTCCTGTGCCGCGATGATCGCTCCAACCTTCGAGTCGATGCTGCGCGCGACACGGGCCGTCCTTCGCAACCACGCGCTCGAGGACGCCGGTCGCGCCGACGAGCCGCTGGCTGCGGTCGCGGGCCTGCTCCAGCTCGATCGGGCCATTTGCTACTCGCTGCACATCGTCGACGATCGAGCGCGCATCGACACGGCCAGCTCCCACCGCGCCCTCGACGTCGTCGAGACGTTCGACACCTACCTCGCAAGCGCGCCGCGGCTCTTCGGCGGCTACGACCCCGTTCGTCCCGCGCCGCGCCAGCGAAACCGCGCCCTTCGCCTCGACGAGTGCGGCGGCGCGGACACCGCCTGCTTCCGGGAGTTCTACCCGAGGCACGGCATCGAGGCGCAGGCGCAGCTGCGCGTGCTGGTGTGCCGGGGCGAGGCGCTGCTGGGCTGGGTCGGAGGGTGGCGGGACCGGGAGTTCGACGACGTCGAGGTTCGCGCCCTTCAGGCGCTGGTCCCCGACCTGCGCCGCATCCTCCAGCTCGAGCGCCTCGCGGGCGAGGCGGCGTTCGGGGCCGCGGCGACGCAGGTCGTGCTCGACGCGATCGCGGCGCCGGCCTTCGTGACGCGGGTCGACGGCCGCCCCGTCCACGCGAACGCAGCAGGCCGGGCCTACCTCGCGGCCGACGCCGACGCGCGCGCGCGGCTCTCGAGCCTGGTGCGCGAGCGCGAAGCGGGGGAGCACGTGACGCCGATCCGCGCGCGCGGCGCTCCGCTGCATTGGCTCGTCGTGCTGCCGCCCGCGCCCCCGGACCTTCGGCGGCGCGTCCAGTCCATGGCGACGCGCTGTTCGCTCACGCCGCGGCAGGCCGAGGTGCTTGCGTTGATCGTGCAGGGCGAGGCCAACAAGACGATCGCCGCCGCCCTCGCGTGCTCCGTGCGCACCGTCGAGGTGCACGTCACGGCGCTGCTCGAAAAGACGCACAGCGATTCGCGCTCCGAGCTGGGGGCCAAGTTCTGGCAGCTCAAGGAGTGAGGAGCGCTCGGAGATGGCCCGCCGCGACGGCTACGACGAGGCGGCGATCGAGGCGATCTCGATGGCGACGCTGCAGTCCGAGGGCGACCTGTCCGTCAGTGAGCGGCTGCTCGCGATCCGCGACGAGGAGCGGCGGATGAAGCGCTTCGGGGCGTTCCAGACGCGCGTGGTCGCGGAGCCGGGGCACGAGGGCGGGGTGATGCACGCGGAGCCGAGGGGCTGACGATCCGACGGGGCCGGTCCTGGCCCGAAGCTCGCCGTTCACGCCGGCTCGTCGAAGACGCCCTCGTAGATCTCGCGCACCCCGAGGCTCGCCTCGATCGGGTCGAGCACCAGCGATTCGCCATCGGCGACCTCGGTGAGCAGCCATCCCGCCGCCGTTCGCACGCAGCGTTCGATGCGGGCCTCGTCCACCGAGAGCAGCACGCACGCTTGCAGCGTCGGGATCTCGCGATAGCCACGCGCCTTCGCCCCGCGGTCGAAGCGCTCCGTCGACTCCGCCAGCACTTCGAAGATCACGGTCGGGTTCAGCAGCGTCGGCGGATTGCCCTCGCGATCGAGCTCCATCGGACCGCAGACGACGCTGAGATCGGCGTAGGTGTAGAGCCGCTTCGCGGGGTTGCGGACGCGCATGTCCGCGCCATAGGGCCGGCAGGGCCGACTTCGCAGGGCACTCGCGAGCGCGACGCCGAGGTTCATCGCGAGCCTGACGTGCCGAGGGCTCGCGAACGGCGGCGGCGACCGCGGCAAGTATCGACCCGGCACGGCGCGGCCTGATACTTCTCGCCTCGTCAGATGACGGAACGCAGCGCCGCGCGCGGCTCGCACGCACCGGTCGGCAACCTGGCCGCGCTCGCCGTCGGCGCCCTCGGCGTCGTCTTCGGCGACATCGGCACGAGCCCGCTCTACACGCTTCAGGTCGGCATCGCGCCCGCGCCCGGCGCCCAGCCGGTGCACGCGGACGTCCTC
>JAJXTK010000508.1 GCA_021783935.1 Myxococcales bacterium
CGCGGGCGTCGCCACCGAGCTCGTCGCCGCGCTCACCGCCGCCGACGAGACCGACTGGATCGAGAAGACGATCAAGGCGTGCGTCGAGGGGGACGACGAGCGGATCGCCGCGCTGCGGCGCTCGGTCGCGCACATCGTCGCGGGCAAGGTTCAGAAGAGCGATGCCGGCGGGCTTGCGGGGCTCACGTTCCGACAGTTCGGCGAACGGTGGACGAGCGGCGAACTGCATCGTCTCTTCCCTGACCACGTCCCGATCAAGGCCAGCGCCGACGACGACGAGACGCGGCTCGAGAAGCACGTCTACCCGCACGTGGAGGACGTGCCGCTGTCCTCGTTCTCGCTGGTGCACGCCGACCTGGTCATGCGCGCGCTGCCCGCGAAGCTGCGGCCGGCGTCGCGACGGCAGGTCGCGCAGCTGATGTCGCGGGTGCTCGGCCTCGCGGTCTACCCGGCCCGCATCATCGAGAAGAACCCGCTGCCGCGCGGCTTCTTGCCGAAGGTTCGGGCGGACGTCGCGTTCTCGTACCTGTATCCAGCGGAGGAGAGCGCTCTGCTCGCCGAGATCGGCACTCCGCTCGCGAGACGGGTGCTCTTGGGCGTGCTCGCGCGTGAAGGCATGCGCACGAGCGAGGCCGCGGGCCTCGAGTGGAGCGACATCGATCTAAAGGTTGGCGCGGTGAGGCTCGACGAGAACAAGACCGACGATCCGCGTGTGTGGGCCCTCGACGACGGCGTCCATGCCGCCCTGACGCTGTGGCGGAAGATGTACCCGAAGGCGCACTACGTCTTCGAAGGCGTCGACGCGGATGGCAAACGCTGCCCCATCAACGTCGAGCGCCTCGCCGAGGAGCTCCGCGAGGCCCTCGAACGGGCCGGCGTCGAGCGGGCCGAGCTCTTCGAGCGAAGCGCCGCACGCCGACCGCTGCGGGCCCACGACTTGCGCGCGACGTTCGTGACCCTCGGCCTCGCCAACGGGCGCACCGAGGCTTGGATCACGGACCGCACCGGGCACAAGTCGAGCGCGGTCGTCGCGAGGTACCGGCGTGCCGCTCGCTCTGCCAGCGAGCTTGGGCTAGGAACGCTGGCGCCGCTCGATCAGGCGATCCCGGAGCTGCGCGCGCTGTCAGCGAAGGTGTCAGCGGGGACGGCAACGTTGCCGGCCAACTCGAACGGAAGTAGTGAGAATCACGAAGATAACGGGCCCTTAGCTCAGTCGGTAGAGCAGCGGACTTTTAATCCGTTGGTCGTGGGTTCGATCCCCACAGGGCCTACCCAGCGACCACGGTGGAGCGGCGCCGCCAGAGCTCACGCGGCGGCCAGGGGAGCGGCCGCACGCCGGCGCACGAGTCGCCGCCACGAAGGGCGCAAGCCCCTTGCGATCCCTTGATCCGCGCGCGTGCGCCCATGCCGTCGACCGCGCGTCGGGACGCAGGCTCCTTCGAAAAAACGGGGCCCTCGCGGCCTACTGCTCCGCGAGGGCCCTGAGGGAGGAAGATGCGTTGCTGGTATCCGAACCCGCGGCGCGGAACCTTCATTCCCGCCGTGCGCGTCGCGCCGCCCAAGGCTCCCTGTGAAGAAACGCGTGGCGAGGCCGGCTATTGGAGGCGCCTAGACGCGCGCAGGAGCGGCGACTGCGCGTGCAGGCGCTCGCACTCCTCCTCGCGCCCTCGGACCACGCGCATGCCCGAGAGCTGGCCGCGCGACTCGGTGACGATCGTGCGCAGGCGCTCGGCGTGCAGGTCGTCGTGGAAGTAGACCAGCACCCAGTCGTGCGTCTTGCCGAGCTGGTGCGCGCGCGCGGTGTTCGAGTAGAGCGCCGTGAACTGCCACGTCCCACGCTCGGTGTGGAGGATCGGCAGCCACGCGCGCGCGTCCGGGTTGAAGCGCGTCGGGGCGATGCGCGGGAGATCGCTGCGCTCGGCTCGCCGTCGGTACTCGGCGTCGACGTCGAGCAGGGTGGCGACCGACGGCTCGACGAGCTGGGCCAGCCCGGGCGCGGTCGGCAGGCGCGACAGCAGCGACGCGAGCGTGATCTGCAGCGCGCGCACGCGCCGCGGCCCCATGCCCGCGACTGCCTCGAGCGTGCCGTCGTGCGCGGCGAGCTCGAGCCCTTCGAGCGTGTCGATGTGCAGCCGGTCATAGATGCGCCGTGCGAGCGTCGGCCCGACGCCCGGGATCGCGCAGAACAGCCGCTCGGGGGCCGCGGCGCCCTGCAGCCGTTCGAGCTGCGCGAAGCGGCCCGTGCGAAGCAGCTCGTCGATCGCGGCCGCGAGCCCCGCACCCACGCCGGGCAACGCTTCGATCGCCGCGCGCCCTCCGCGCTCGGCGCGCTCCAACAGCGGCTCGGTCAGGCCGTCGATCGTCCTCGCGGCGGCCCGGACGTGCTCCACGCGCCGCGCCGCGGCGCCCTGCAGCGCGAGCAGGTCGGCCGCCTCGCGCAGCCTCTCCGAGACCGCTTGGTTGCTCCGCGGCGCGCGGGCGCGCAGGCGCTCGAGCTCGGGGCGCTCGGGGTCGTGCCGCACGGCGGCTTCTCCGGCCGCCGTAGCGAACCCTTCGTCCACGGGTGCACCTGCCGCTGGCGCGGGGCTCGATCGCAAGCGGAAGGCCGAACCTCCGCTCGCTTCGAGACCTTCGCTCAAGCTCCCCTGTGCGCCCGCGAGCGGCGTCGGGCTGTCGGCGGGAATCGTGCTCGGAACGGTCGTCGCGCCCATGTTCGGCGGCCCGAGCAAAGGCCGGACCGCAAGGTCGATCGGCGTGCTCGACCGTGTCGATCTTCGAAGATTAAGGACTTATCATGATTGGCACTCGCCTTCGTCCGAAACGTCCTGCTTCGCGATCGAAGTGACCGGAAATCGCGTGCCCGCAGGAGCTGCACTTGCCGGCCGGATCGATACGGTAGGCCAGGATGTCGTACCAATCGCGCTCGATCACGGGGGTGCCGCAGGCAGGGCAGTGGGTCGTACCCCCCTCGGGGTCGTGGACGTTGCCGGTGTAGACGAATAGCAGCCCCTCGGCTCGAGCGATCGCGCGTGCGCGACGCAGCGTCGACGCGGGGGTCGGTGGAACCTCGAGCATGCGGTAGTCGGGGTGGAACGCCGTGAAGTGGAGCGGCACCGCGGCGCCGAGCTCATCGTGCACCCAGCGGGACAGCGCGCGGACCTCCTCGTCCGAGTCGTTCCTGCCGGAGATGAGCAGCGTCGTGATCTCCGTCCACACGTTCGTCTCGCGCACGAGGTAGCGGAGCGTGTCGAGCACCGGCTGCAGATGGCCCGCGCACAGCTCGCGGTAGAAGCTCTCGGTGAAGCCCTTGAGGTCGACGTTCGCGGCGTCGATCTTGGCGTAGAAGTCACGGCGAGCGGCGTCACGCATGTATCCCGCGGTGACCGCGACCGTGCGGACGCCGAGCGCGTGGCACGCGTCCGCCGTGTCCATCGCGTACTCCGCGAAGATGACCGGGTCGTTGTAGGTGAACGCGACGGAGTGGCAGCCGTTCTCGAGGGCCGTCCTCGCGATCGCCTCGGGCGAGGCGCGGCTCTGGAGGCGGTCGTCCTCGCGCGACTTCGAGATGTCCCAGTTCTGGCAGAACTTGCAGGCGAGATTGCACCCCGCCGTGCCGAACGAGAGCACGCTCGAACCAGGAAAGAAGTGGTTCAGCGGCTTCTTCTCGATCGGATCGATGCAAAATCCCGAGGAGCGGCCGTAGGTCGTGAGGACCATCTGGCCCCCTTCGTCCTTGCGAACGAAGCACATGCCGCGTTGCCCCTCGTGCAGGGTGCAGTCGCGCGGGCAGAGGTCGCAACGAACACGACCGTCGTCGAGCCGATGCCACCAGCGGCCGGGATGAGATTCGGACTCTGCGTGCGTCGTCATGGCTCTGTGATCCACCGAGCAAGCCTCGGGCGCGGGGGCTCGCAGAACTTCTCGACCGTGTAGCGCTCGAGCTGGACGTCGCTCGCCCAGAAATGGGCAGGCAGGCCGGCCTTGAGCTTCACCATCGCGAGGAACTCGCGCGGATCGGGGATGCTCTCCCAGACCTGCGGCAGCAGCGTGCCGCGCCGCGACCCCCAACGCAGCACGACCCCGTCGACGTTGGGACGCAGCCGCGCGACGGCGTCGCGCTCGTCGGCGACCGGGAACGGCTCGAGCGCCGACAGCAGCGAGACTTCGACCTCGAGCTCCTCGCTGCCCGCCAACGACAACGGCGTCGCCCGCGGGTCGTCGAGCGCCGCGGCCACGGCGTTGGCGCGCACGTCGTCGTAGAGCGGGCGATGGGGCACGAGGCTGCCGATGCAGCCGTGCAGGACGCCGCCACGGTGGAGCGTGACGAAGCAGGCGCCGGGCTCGAAGAGCCACGCGGGGCCTGCGGGACGCATCGGCGCCGGACCGCCGAGCGCCTCGACGACCGCCTCGCGGGCGATCCGCAGCAGCAAGGGGCCTCGCTCGTCGGTCATGCGTGGACCTCGTCGCCCGGGCGCGGCTCGAGGAAGGCGAACGCGCCGTAGCCGACCACCTCGTCGCGGGGACCGGCCGTGTCGCCCGAGCTGCGGAGGTCGAGCTGCTCGACGACGAGCCCCTTGCGCCGCGCGACCTCGAGCAGCCCGTTCACCGGGGTCGCCCCGCACGCGTGCTCGTGATCGATCCCCACTTGGAGCGAGAGGATGCGGCGCGCGGTGCGCTCGTCCTCGGCGCGGCCGGCTGCGTACGGCAGGTAGTGCGAGAGATCGGAGCTCACGACCACGACGGTGCGCTCGTCGCCCCAGAGGGCTTCGAGCGCGTTGGCGACCTCGGGCGTGCTCGCGTCGCCGACGACGAGCGGCACGAGCTTGAAGCTGCCGAGCACGCGGACGAGGAACGGGAGGT
>JAJXTK010000509.1 GCA_021783935.1 Myxococcales bacterium
GATTTCGCGTCGCGCGCAGCATGCCGAGGATGCCGATCGGCTGCGCCTCGTCGACGTGCTGCAGGACCTGCGAGACCTCGCCGGCGAGGGCGAGCACGTCCGGGTGCGTGAGCGCGCGCACGGTGTCGAGGATGCCGACCACGGCGTCGCCGAGCTGGCGCACGTCCTCGGGTGAGAACCCCTGCACGACGCGATCGACCAGCCCCAGCGTCTCCTTGCCGAAGGCGAAGTAGCCCTTCTTCTCGAGCTCGTCGAAGCGCTGCGTGGCGGTCGCCATCACGTCCTTGAGGATCGGCGAGAACTCCTCGAACAGCTCCTCGGTCTGCCGCTGCCGCTCGTGAATGCGGGCGACGTCGAGCGACAGCGCGTCGAGCTTCGCGAGGATCGCGTTGGCGGTGGTTTGGTCGAGTGCGGCGGCCATGACTCAGCTCCAGTCTCGAGAGACGCTTGGGTTTCGAGGCGCGCGGGGCGTGTCGATCACGCCCACTTGCCCGCCATCAGCATGCGGTGATCGAGCGGCAGCTCCTTGCCGGGCAAGAGCTGGTTCCAGTAGATCCACTTGAAGGCGAGCTTGCCCCAGTGGTTGGCCGCGCTCTCTTCGAGCAGCGTGAAGGGGCCGACACCCGGCAGCGGGAAGCGCCCCGGCAGCGGCTCCGTCTCGTAGTTGAAGTCGATGAGCATCGCCTTGCCGAAGCCGGTCTCGATGAAGCAGTTCGCGTGGCCGTCGAACGCCTCGAGCGGCGCGCGCCCGTCGATCCAGCGAAGGACGTTGTCGAGCAGCACGTCGGCTTGGAAGTGCGCGACCGCGCCCGCCTTCGAGGAGGGCAGATCGGTCGCGTCGCCGAGCGCGAACACGTTCGAGAACGCCTTGCTCTGGAGCGTGTGCTTGTGCGTCGGAAACCAGCCGCCTGCGTCGCCCATGCCCGACTTCGCGATCACCTCGGCGCCCGAGTGGAGCGGGATCGAGACGAGCAGGTCGTCGCCGACCTCGCGGCCGTCGTAGGCCTTGAGCTCCCGGCGGTGCCCGTCGACCTCGGAGGCGTTGAAGTCGGGCACGACCTTGATGCCGCGGCGCTCGAGCATGTCGCCGAGCACCGAGGAGCAGCGCGGCTTGGTGAACGCGCCGACGAGCGGCGTCGCGTAGGTGATTTCGACCTTGTCGCGGATGCCCCGCTCCGTGAAGTACGAGTCGGCGAGGAACAAGAGCTCGAGCGGCGCCACGGGGCACTTGATGGGCATCTCGACGACGTTCACGACGAAGCGGCCCCCCTTGAAGCCGTCGAGCGCGGCGCCGAGCGCCTTGGCGCCCTCGAGCGTGTAGAAGTCGAAGGCGCTCTTGCGCCACCCCTCGCCCGTGAGCCCCTGCGTCTGCTCCGGCTGGATGCGGCTGCCGGTCGCGACGATGAGCAGGTCGTAGTGGAGCTTCACGCCGTCGTGCAGGACGACTTGGTTCTGCTCGGGCGCGACGCGCTCGATGCCCGACAGCCGCACCTCGACGCGCTCGTCGAAGAGCGGCCTGCGCGCGCGGACGATCTGGTTCTCGCGGTAGCCGCCGAACGGCACGAACAGCAGGCCGGGCTGGTAGACGTGCTGGTCATCGCGATCGACGACGGTGATCTGCCAAGACTCCGGCAGCGCGCGCGCGAGCTTGTTGGCCATCATCGTCCCCGCCGTGCCTGCTCCGAGGATCACGATGCGCTTCACGGTTCACCTCCGACCCGCCGTCACGGCGGCCTCACCGGGACCTATGCAGCGCGCGTGCCGCCACGAATAAGCGAGAATTCAAGCTGTTTCGCGCGCGTGGAGGGGGTGTTTCACGCGACGTGTTTCAACGAGACGTTGAAACGCGCCTCAGCGCGCGAGCCCGAGCTCTCGCATCTTCCGCCACAGCGTCGTGCGGCTCATGCCGAGCTCCGCGGCCGCGTCGTCGCGACGCCACTGGTGCCGCTCGAGCGCGTGCCGCAGACGCTTGCGCTCGACGTCGGCGCTCTCGCCCGCGGTGCGCGCGCGCGGCGCCCGGCCGTCGTCGCGCGCCGGCGTGAGCAGCTCGCGCGGCAGGTCCTCGGGCTGGATGGTCTGCCCCGCGCAGACGGCGACCGCGAACTCGAGCGCGTTCTCGAGCTCGCGAACGTTGCCCGGCCAGTCGTAGGAGAGCAGCACGCGCAGCGTGTCGGGCGACAGGCGCAGCGCCCGTCCCTCGCGGGCACCGACGCGGGCGAGCAGGTAGTCGGCGAGCGGCTCGATGTCGGCGCGGCGCTCGCGGAGCGGCGGCAGCTCGATCGGCACGACCCGCAGGCGGTAGTACAGGTCCTCGCGGAAGGTGCCCGAGGCGACCGCGCGGCTCAGGTCGACGTTGGTCGCCGCGACGATGCGCGCGGTGGCCTTTCGCGAGGCGTTCTCGCCCACGCGCTCGAAGGTGTGCTCCTGCAGCACGCGGAGCAGCTTCACCTGCAGCGGCAGCGCCAGGTCGCCGACCTCGTCGAGAAAGAGCGTGCCCGTCGCGGCGACCTCGAAGCGCCCGGCACGATCACGCACGGCGCCGGTGAAGGCGCCGCGCACGTGGCCGAACAGCTCGCTCTCGAGGAGCTGCGGTGGCAGCGCGCCGCAGTTGACGGCGACGAACGGCCCGTCGCGCCGCGGCGAGTGATCGTGGATGGCGTGCGCGACGACCTCCTTGCCCGTGCCGCTCTCGCCGGTGAGCAGCACGGTCGCGTCGGCGTGCTGGAGCTGCTCGATGAGGCGCGCGATGCGGACCATCGCGGCCGAGCGCGCGATCATGCCGCCGAGCGCGGTCGGACCGGACGGCGAGGCGGCCGGGTCCTCCTCGGCGGGGCGGATGACCACGAGGTAGTGCGCGGCGAGGTCGCACACGCCGTATTGGTCGTGGATGAGCGGCGCAGCCGTCACGCTCACCAGGCGCGACCCCTCGGGCTGCAGCCGCAGCGTCGCGCGCCACCCTTCGCACTTGCGCCGCTGGGTGAGCGCCTGCCGGAGCGCGCCCTCGCGGCCGAAGAGCTCGTCGCCGAGCAGCCGCGCGATCGGCTTGCCCTGGATCCCCGCGCGCGCCCCCTCGCCGAGCAGCGTGTCGAGCCGCTCGGAGGTGTGCAGCACGCGGAAGTCGGCGTCGAGCGCCATGCAGAAGCGCCCGAGCGAGCCGAATGCCGCGCTGACCGCGGCCCACCCCGCGTGCTTGAGCGATTCGGGGATCGGCAGCTCGATCGGCTTGGTCACCGCCCAATCCTCCCGCAGTCCGGGGCGCGACGCGAAGCCTCGCCGGCTCAGCGCACCACGACGTCGATCGGCTTCACGCTGCCAGCGCGATCCGCGCGCGCGAGCCAGTCCGCCTCGAGCGTGACCCCGACCAGCACCGCGGCGGCGCCGACCGGCAAGAGCTGGACGAGGTCCACAGCCTGCTAGCTGAGCGCCCCCGCGACGACGCCGCGCGCCGTCTCGGCGTACTGGAGCCCCGGAAACTCGCGCTTCGCGCTGTTCATCTGCCACTCGCCCTGGAAGAGCACCACGGGGCGCGCGCGCACGTCGACCACCGGCGTGCCGACGCGATAGCGGTCGAAATCGAGCAGCTCCTCGTTCGAGATCGGCGCACCGTCCGGCTTGCTCACCCAGCGGGCGAACTCGATCGGCATCGACTCGAGCCGCACCTTCGCGTCGTACTCGCTCTCGAGGCGGAACTTCACGACCTCGAGCTGCAGCCGGCCGACGGCGCCGAGGATCGCGTCTCCCTCGCGCCCCTCCGGCGGGCGATAGAGCTGGATGGTCCCCTCTTGCGCGAGCTGCTCGAGCCCCTTCTTGAGCTGCTTGCGCCGCATCGGATCGGCCATCACGACGCGCGCGAAGTGCTCGGGCGCGAAGCTCGGGATCTCCTCGAAGGTGAAGTCCTTGCCCGCGGTGAGCGTGTCGCCGATCTCGTAGATGCCAGGGTCGTAGAGGCCGAGGATGTCGCCCGCGTACCCCTCGTCGACGATCGTGCGCTCCTGCGCGAGGAAGGTCGTCGGGTTCGCCAGGCGGATCTCCTTGCCGGTGCGCACCTGCCGCACCTTCATGCCGCGCTCGAATCTCCCCGAGCAGACGCGCAGGAACGCGATGCGATCGCGGTGCGCCCTGTCCATGTTCGCCTGGATCTTGAAGATGAACCCGCTGAACTCGTCGCGGTCGGGCTCGATCGGCCCGACGCTCGACGCGCGCGCGGGCGGGCGCGGCATCAGCTCGATGAAGCTCTCGAGGAACGGCTCGACGCCGAAGTTGTTCATCGCGCTGCCGAAGAACATCGGCGAGACCTCCCCCGCGAGGAACCTCTCGGGGTGGAAGTCGTCGCCCGCCGCCTCGAGCAGCTCCGCCTCCTCGCGCAGGCGCGCGTACCCCTCCTCGTCGAGCTCGTCGCGCAGGCGCGGATCGTCGATGCCCGTGACGAGCACGCCGGCCTGGTCGGCGCCCGCCCTCTGGCTCGAGCCCGCGTCGGCCGCGTCGAAGAGGAACACGCGCTTCAGCAGCCGGTGGTAGACGCCGCGGAACGTCGCGCCGCGGTAGATCGGCCAGGTGATCGGGAAGACGCCGATGCCGAGCACGTGCTCGACCTCTCCGATGAGATCGAACGGCTCGCGGCCCGGGCGATCCATCTTGTTCACGAAGGTGAAGATCGGCATCGAGCGCTGCCGGCAGACGCGGAAGAGCTTCTTGGTCTGCGCCTCGACCCCCTTGGCGCAGTCGAGGAGCATCACCGCCGCGTCGGCCGCGTGCAGCGTGCGGTAGGTGTCCTCGCTGAAGTCGGCGTGCCCGGGCGTGTCGAGCAGGTTCATCTGCAGCCCCTTGTAGGGGAACTGCAGCACGCTCGACGT
>JAJXTK010000510.1 GCA_021783935.1 Myxococcales bacterium
GCAACGCCGAACGTCTTCGCATCTCGAAGGCTCGACCACGCCGAGGCACGGTTGCCTGCGCGCGTTCGCGCCACGCGCTCTCCCTTCCCCCGCACCGCGGGGGAAGGGCGGGGATGGGGGCTGTAACAGCGACGATCGCGCTCAGGGCGGGATCCCGACCCTCCAGACCTGCCCGGACGGCAATGCGTGGGTCGACACCCCCTGCGGCCCGAACGAGGTCTGCCTCGATGCCAACTCGATCAACGTGCCGGGCTTCGTGGCGGCGTGTCTGCCGCAGGGCTGCACGCCGGGCGCCACCGTCTGCGGCGACCCCTCCGACCCGACCGCGTCGACGACGTCGGCGTTCAGTCAGTGCGTCGCGACCGCGAAGGGCTACGCGTGGCAGGCGTCGAAGTGCGGGGGCGTGTCGTACTGCTCGCCGAGCCAAGTCGGCTGCACTTTGGACTGCCAACCGAACACGAAGATCTGTGCGAGCGATGGCCGCGCGATCCTCTCGTGCGGCACGAACGGCAAGGTCACGGCCGGCGCCACGCTCTGCGCGACGACCGAGAAGTGCGTCGTGACGACGGTCGGGCAGGCGACCTGCGGAGACTCGGCCTGCGCCAGTGGCCAGCCCGGCGACCCGGCCGCGATTCCATTTGCGGTCGTCGCGTCGAGCGCCGCCCGCGGTGGCGAACACCACCCGCCCGGTCCCGCGGCACGCCTTGCGCATCCTGCAATCGACGCGCCCCGAGCGCGACCGCGGACATCAAGACGCAGAGAAATCGCGCGCGTTCCTCGCGCCGGTCGTGGCGTGCTTTTCGCACGACGGGCGGCGCTCCCAAGCCCCGCCGCGTGGATACGTGGTGGGGGGATGTGCTGCGACGCGATGGGTCGACCCCAGGCGCGCGTCACTCCGAGCGACCCCGAGGAGTGCCCGCCATGAGCCACGACCTGCAGAACGAGATTGCCCGCCTCGCCGAGCGCTACACGCCCGACATCGTCAAGTTCCTCCGCGAGATGATCGCCATTCCGTCGGAGAGCGCGGAGGAGCGCGAGGTCATTCAGCGCGTGAAGCTCGAGATGGAGCGCTGCGGCTTCGACGAGATCAAGATCGACGGGCTCGGCAGCATCCTCGGGCGCGTCGGCAGCGGCCCCAAGGTCGTCGCGATCGACGGCCACATCGACACCGTCGGCGTCGGCGATCGCGGCACCTGGGTGCGCGATCCGTACAAGGGCGAGCTCAAGGACGGCGTCATCTACGGCCGCGGCGCGAGCGACCAAGAGGCCGGCGTCGCCTCGGCGGTCTACGGCGCGCGCATCGCGAAGGAGCTCGGGCTGCTCGACGGCGTGCAGCTCTGGGTGACGGCGACCGTGATGGAGGAGGACTGCGACGGCCTCTGTTGGCAGTACATCCTCAAGGAGAAGGTCCTCGCGCCCGACGTGGTCGTCATCACCGAGCCGACCAACCTCGCCGTCTATCGGGGCCACCGCGGGCGCATGGAGATCGAGGTGCGCACCCAGGGGCGCAGCTGCCATGGCTCGGCGCCCGAGCGCGGCATCAACGCCGTCTACAAGATGGCCCCGATCATCTCGGCGATCGACAAGCTCAATCAGGACCTCGCCGCAACGGCCGATGCGTTCCTCGGCAAAGGGTCGGTCACCATCTCGGACATCCGCGCGACGTCGCCGTCGCTCTGCGCCGTCGCCGACAGCTGCACCATTCACCTCGATCGACGCCTGACCAAGGGCGAGACGCTGAAGAGCGCCGTCGCGCAGATCGAGGCGCTGCCGGCCGTGCGCGCGGCCGAGGCCAAGGTCACCGTGCTCGACTACGCGCGCAAGGCGTACACGGGGCTGACCTACCCGGTGCAGAAGTACTACCCGACCTGGGTGCTCGAGCAGGACGACCCGGTCGTGAAGGCCGCGACCGAGGCCGCGCGCCTCGCGCTGCGCGCCGAGCCCGTCGTCGACAAGTGGGTCTTCTCGACCAACGGCGTCGCGACCGCGGGCATGTTCGGCGTGCCGACGGTGGGCTTCGGCCCGGCCAACGAGATCTACGCCCACACCCCCGACGACCAGTGCCCGGTCGACCACCTCACCAAGGCCGCGGCCTTCTACGCCGCCTTCCCGCAGAAGTACCTCGCGACGATGATCTAAGAGGGAGAGAGGAACAGGAAGGCAAGAAGGGAAGAAGCGAGAGGGGAGGGGCTGCCGCCGGCAGCCGAGGCGTTCGAGACGCCATCGATCGCGACGACGTCGTCGCGGCGATCGGCAGAAGCGATTCCCTTCTTCTCTACTACCCTTCCTGTTGCCTCCTCTCGATCGCACCGCTCCGCAAAGGACCGCCCCATGACCACCGACATCCGCACGAAGATCGACAAGCTCGCGGCGCTGCAGAAGACGCTCGAGAACGGTGACTTCCTCCTCACGTGGAAGCAGGACGAGCCGACCCTGCGCTCGGTGCTGCTCGGGGCGCAGATCCTCGAGGACATGGTCAAGTCGAACGTCTCGACGCGCGTCTTCGACACCGGGCTCGGCCTCTCGATCTTCCGCGACAAGTCGACCCGCACCCGCTACGCCTTCCGCAGCGGCTGCAACCTGCTCGGCCTGATGACCGAGGAGCTCGACGAGTCGACCTCGCAGATCGCGCACGGCGAGACGGTGCGCGAGACGGCGACGATGATCGGCTTCCTCAGCGAGGTCATCGGCATCCGCGACGACATGTTCCTCGGCGAGGGGCACGCGTACATGAAGGAGGTCTCGGCCTCCCTCGACGAGAGCTTCAAAGACCAGGCCCTCGGCCACCGCCCCGCCGTCGTCAACCTCCAGTGCGATCTCGACCACCCGACCCAGTCGATGGCCGATCTCGCGCACCTCGCCCAGCACTTCGGCGGCCTCGACAACCTGCGCGGCAAGAAGATCGCCATGACGTGGGCGTACTCGCCGAGCTACGGCAAGCCGCTCAGCGTGCCGCAGGCGATCGTGTCGCTCATGACCCGCTTCGGCATGCACGTCACGCTCGCGCACCCGGAGGGGTACGAGCTGGTCGACGAGCCGCTCGAGGCCGCGCGCCGCTTCGCCAAGGAGAGCGGCGGCTCGTTCCGTCAGGCTTCTTCGATGAAGGAGGCCTTCGACGGCGCCGACATCGTCTACCCGAAGTCGTGGGCGCCGATGTCCGTGATGCACGAGCGCACGCGGCTGATTCGCGCGCGAGAGACGGCCAAGCTCGGCGAGCTCGAGAAGCAGGCGCTCGCGAACAACGCGAAGTTCAAGTCGTGGGAGGCCACCGAGGAGCTGATGAAGGGCACCAAGGGGGGCAAGGCGCTCTACATGCACTGCCTGCCGGCCGACGTGACCGACGTCTCGTGCAAGGAGGGGGAGGTCGCGAAGTCGGTGTTCGAGCGCTACCGGCTCGACACCTACCGCGAGGCCGGCCACAAGCCGTTCGTCATCGCCTCGATGATCCTCCACACGCGCTTCGGCAAGCCCTGGGACGTGCTGAAGGGGCTCGTCGACGCCAACAAGCCGCGTCGGCCGCGGTGATCCCATGGCCGACAATGGCAAACTGGTGGTCTTGGCGATCGGCGGCAATTCGCTGATCCGCGACGAGGCGCACAAGACGGTCCCCGATCAGTGGGAGCTCACGCGCGAGACGTGTCACCACATCGCCTCGCTCGTCGAGGCCGGCTATCGCGTGGTGGTCACGCACGGCAACGGGCCGCAGGTCGGCTTCATCGTGCGCCGCAGCGAGCTGTCGCTCCACGAGCTGCACCCGGTGCCGCTCGACTCGTGCGACGCCGACACGCAAGGGGCCATCGGCTACATGATCCAGCAGTCGCTCGACAACGAGTTCCGTCGGCGCGCGCTGCCGCGCTCGTCGGTGACCGTCGTCACGCAGGTGGAGGTCGATCCGAAGAGCCCCGCGTTCCAGAAGCCGACCAAGCCGATCGGCTCGTTCATGGACGAGGCCACCGCCAGGGCGCGCGCGGCCAAGGAGGGGTGGTCGATCGTCGAGGACTCGGGGCGCGGCTGGCGTCGCGTCGTGCCGAGCCCCGAGCCGCTGAAGATCCTCGAGCTCGACGCGATCCAGAGCCTCATCGAGGCGGGCTTCGTCGTCTGCGCCGTCGGCGGCGGCGGCATCCCCGTCATTCGCACGCCCGAGGGGGACTATCGAGGCACGGAGGCCGTGATCGACAAGGACTTCGCGACCTCGCTCCTCGCGAGCAAGCTCGGCGCGGACCTCTTCGTCATCTCGACCGCGGTCGAGAAGGTCTGCCTCGACTACAAGAAGCCGAGCCAGCGGCAGCTCGATCACCTCACGCTCGCCGACGCCAAGCGCCACCTCGCCGAGGGTCAGTTCGGCAAAGGGAGCATGGGGCCCAAGATCGAGGCCGTGATTCGGTTCCTCGAGGCGGGCGGCAAGAGGGCGATCGTGACCAGCCCCGAGAAGCTCGAGGAGGCCGTCTTCGGGCGTGGTGGAACCGTCATCGAAGCGTGAGCAGGCCGCCGCGGGGGGGGGCGACCCGAACCTATGGAAAGCCGAGCAACGAGCCCATGTACAAGATCGTCCGACGTGAAGCGTTCTCCGATGTGACGTTCCTCTGGGAGGTCGAAGCGCCGGACGTCGCGCGCGCCGCCGAGCCTGGGCACTTCGTGATGCTCCGGCTGCGCGAGGGGGGCGAGCGCATCCCCCTCACGGTCGCCGACTTCGATCGCGAGCGCGGGACGATCACCCTCGTGGTGCAGGCGCTCGGCAAGACCACGCAGGAGATGATGCGCGACTACCGCGAGGGGGACACCTTCGAGGACTTCGTCGGCCCGCTCGGCTTGCCGCAGCACCTCGGCAAGGTCGGGCACGTCGTGCTG
>JAJXTK010000511.1 GCA_021783935.1 Myxococcales bacterium
AGCTCGCTGTCCCCTTGGTCGCTCCCCCGCCGCCGCCGCCGCCGCCGTTGATTCCAGGCTGGCCGTCGCGACCGGGCGCCGCGACGTAGCCGTCGCCGGTCAGCATGCCCTGCCCAGCGCCGCCGTCGCCGCTCCCGCCGTCGGTGCCCTTGCAGCCGTTGTGACCGATCCCCTTGCCACCCGTTTGGCAGGCGTTGGGGTCGGACACCAGGTCGAACCAGCTGCCTCCCGTTCCGCCGCAGACGCTGAGGGAGCCGGGCGCACCGTTCAGCCCGTTGCCGGTGCTCGTGATCGACGTTCCCGGCGCTCCCGACCCAGAGCACTGGCAGTAGCCGCCAGCCCCGCCGGACATCACAGTCGGTCCGCCTGGGCCACCGCTCGAGCCAGCGCTGCTCATGCAGGTGGCGCTGCCGTCACTTCCCGAGCCCCCCTGCTTGCCGTCGCTGCTACTCGGTGCATCGTTGCCATCCCTTCCGGCCGCGCCGTTGCCCGCGTGCAGCTCGCAGTGGCGCACCGCGACGCGCTGCGAGTTCGCCACGAACAGGCCGACCGAGCTTCGACCGAAGTCGGTGACGTCGGGCGCGAAGGCGACGAAGCTCTCGATGCGCGCGCCGACCGAGAGCCCCTTGGCGACGATCGCCGGCGAGGCAGGGGCGTTGAGCGTGGACGTCTTGCCGACGGCCCAACCGTTCTTGCAGTCGAGGCCGCCGAAGAGGGCCACCGTGTCGATCATGTTGACCTGCTCGGCGAACGGCTCGCTGCAGGCGAAGACTCGACGACGGGTCACAGCGCCGCCCGCCGCGGCCGCGAGCCCCTTGGCCAGCGTCTTGAATGGCTTGGCCATGGTGCCGGGGTAGCCGTCGTCGCCGAGGGTCGAGGAGACGAAATAGCCGTACGAATCGGCCACCACGCACGAGTTGTCGAGCGGCGATTGCGTCACATCGCAGCCACCGTCGGCGACGCTCCCGTCGGTCGGACCGGAGTCGGTCGCCGTGGACGAGTCGGTCGTGGACGAGTCGAGCGTGGAGCTCGTGTCCTCGCCGCCGTCGGTGGCGTTGGCGACCGCGAAGTTGCTGCCGCTGCAGCCGCCGAGGACGACGAGGAGAGGGGCGATCCCGAGCGAGACGAAGCGAGTCTTCATGCGGCCTCCAAAGCGAAGTCGAGCCTGAGGAGCTTCACGATAGCGCGACGCCGCCGTTCGGCGAGTTCGATGCAGGCGACGGCGCCGCGTTCGCGCCGGGTGCCTGTCCGCGAGGGACGGCGACGCGTGTGCGTGCTCAAGGATCGGCGAGCACGCCAGCCTCGACCGACGGCGGCGCGGCGCGCGGGCCCGACGGGCCGCTCGACGTTCTAGACGGCCCGGGCGCGCTCATGCGCGGCGGTCTTCCACGAAACGCAGGATCTTGGGATCGAGCACGAAGCGCAGGTGGGTCTCGGCGCCGTCCGGCGCGAGGCGCAGGCCGACCACCATCGCCTTCTGCATCCCGAGCGCGAGCGGCTCGCCGAGCAGCGTCGCGACCAGCACCGACAGATCGGGCTCGTGACCGACGATCATGAGCCGCTTCTTGCCCTCGCGCGCCGCCGCCCGCACGTAGGCCGCCGCGTCGCCGCGCGGCGCCAGCGCGCCATCGAGCCCGACCTCCCCGCGCAGCTTGACGTGCGCGTGGACGATCTGCGCCGTCTGCACCGCGCGCAAGAGCGGGCTCGAGACCACCAGCCTCGGCGCCTCGTCGTGCGCCGCGAGGAACTCCGCCACGTGCCGCACCCGCTCGCGACCGGCGGGGGTCAGCGCGCGCGCCGCGTCTCCCCCCGGCGCCGTGTCCTCGGCGGGGCCGTGCCGCATCACGTAGAGCTTCATGCGAGCCCGAGGTTCCTTCGCATGCGCGCCTGGGGATCCTCCTGGTTCGGCGTGAAGTCCTTGCCGGTGATCTGCTCGTACGCCTGCACGTAGCGGCGCGCCGCCTCGACGCGCACCTCGTCGGGAATCGGCGGCGGCGGGCCGTCGCCCTTGTAGCTCACCGAGGCGAGCCAGCGGCGCACGTACTCCTTGTCGAAGCTCTCGGGCTCCTCGCCCTCGGCGAAGCGGGCCTCGTAGCTCTCCGAGAACCAGTAGCGCGAGCTGTCGGGGGTGTGCATCTCGTCGATCACCACGACCTCGCCGTCGGGGCGCACGCCGAGCTCGTACTTGGTGTCGACGAGGATCAAGCCCCGCGCGGCCGCGTGCCTCTGGCCGACCTCGAAGAGCGCCATCGCGATCTCGGCGGCGCGATCGAAGAGCCTCGGATCCATCTTCGTGATGCGCAAGATCTCCTCGCGCGAGGCGGTCACGTCGTGGTCGCCCTTCTCGGCCTTGGTCGAGGGGGTGACGATCGCGCGCGGGAGCCTCTGGTTCTTCTTCATGCCGTCGGGGAGCGCGTGCCCCGCGAATTCGCGCTCGCCGGCCGCGTAGTGGGTCCAGATCGACGTGGAGGTCACGCCGGTGACGTACGCGCGCACGACCATCTCGACCGGGATCGGCGCGCACTCGACGCACTCCATCACGACGGGATCGGGGACCGAGAGCAGGTGGTTCGGCGCGACGTCCTTGGTCAGCTCGAACCAGAAGCGCGCCATCGACGTGAGCAGCTCCCCCTTGTACGGGAGCGTGCCGATCACGCGGTCGAAGGCGCTGATGCGATCGGTCGCGACGACGAAGCGGCGGCCGTCTCGGGTGGAGTAGTTGTCGCGGACCTTCCCCTCGTATTTGCGGCCGAGGGCGTCGAGCGCGGTCTTGTCGATCGTGCGGGAGAGGCCGCGGCGGAGGATCGCAACGTCGATCGGCATCGGGGCTCCGGGCGCGCGCGGGCTGCGTCGCGGGCGCAGGCGGGTCCTAACGCGACGGGGCGCGCAGGGGAAGGTCGAGGCGCCGCGCCGGAGGGGAAGCTAGGATGCGCCCCGCGATGCTGCTGCGCGACGCGGTCCACGATCTGGTGCGCTTCGAGGCCGAGGAGGAGGAGATCGTGCCGGCGCTCCTCGACACGCCGGAGGTCCAGCGCCTGCGCCGCATCCGGCAGCTCGGCGTGACGCACCTGGTGTTCCCCGGCGCCGAGCACAGCCGCTTCACCCACGCGATCGGCGCCGCGCACGTCATGTCGCGCCTCGTCCGGCGGCTGCGCGAGATCGATCACGAGCTGCCGTTCTGGCAGCGGATCGCGTCCGATCGCGCGCGCGACGCGCTCGCCGCCGCGCTCCTGCACGACCTCGGGCACGGCCCCTACTCGCACCTGTTCGAAGAGGCCATCCCGGGCGCGCCGCGCCACGAGTCGTGGTCGCTGGCGATCGTGCGCGATCCCGGCACGCGCGTGCATCAGGTGCTCGCCGCGCGCGACTCGAGCCTGCCCGAGCGCGTCGCCTCGCTCATCTCGGGCGGCGAGGGGGCGCCGTATCCGCTGCCGTACCTCGCGCACGCCGTCAGCGGCACGCTCGACGTCGACCGCTGCGACTACCTCTTGCGCGACGCGCACATGACGGGCGTGCGCTACGGCCTCTTCGATCTCGACTGGCTCCTGCGCTCGATCCGCTTCTCGACGCTCGACGCCGCGAACGAGGCGCCGCGCCTGGCGATCGACGGCATGAAGGGGCTGCCCGCGATCGAGGGATTCTTCCTCGCGCGCCGGTTCATGTTCGAGCAGGTGTACCTGCACAAGGCCACGCGCGCGGCCGAGGTGCTCATCAAGGCGATCTTCGCGCGGGCCGCGCGGGCCCTCGAGGACGGCACCAAGCTCCCCTTCGTGCCCGAGGCGATCCGGCTGGCGTCTCGAGGCGCCCCGGTGCCGCTCGGCGCCTACCTCGACCTCGACGACGTCACCGTGAGCGCGGCCTTCGCGGCGTGGGAGGGGTGCGGCGATCCCGTCCTCGCGGATCTTTGCCGTAGGCTTCGCTCGCGAAGGCTGGGCAAGACGATCGCCGTGCACGACGCGCCCGACGAGCACGCCGCCATTGCCGCGCTCGTGGAGCAGGCCCGCGAGCGCACGCGGGCGGCGGGGCTCGATCCGGACGCCCACGTCCACGTCGACGTCGCCGAGGACGGCGGCGCGCTCGACGACCACGACGTCGAGCCGCTGCAGGTCGTCTTCGGCGACCGGCAGAGGAGCCCGCTCTTGGAGGTTTCGCCCATGCTGCGCGCCCTGCGCGGCGCGCCGCTGCGCCGCGTGCGGGTGGTCGTGCCCGCCGAGATCCGCGACGAGCTCGCGACCGATCCGGCGCCTTCGGCGTCGACGTCGCGCTGATCGTTCGCGGGGGTACGCTCGAGCGGTCGAGCCAGCGTCCTACCTCGTGCCCTTGAGGTGCACGTCACCCGCGTGCTACCCCAACTGCATCGGCGCTGACGTGCGCTCGATGGAGCTTCCCGGCATGAAGGCGCCGTCGCCCCTCCTCGGCTTCAACAACAACTTCAAGCACAAGGGGGAGATCTATCACGTCCAGACCGAGGACTCGGGCGTCAAGCACCCGCACATCATCACGCACCTCTTCGCCGACGGTGGTCGCATCGTGAAGTCGGTGAAGACCTCCTACGCCA
This sequence comes from Myxococcales bacterium, assembly GCA_021783935.1. Classification (GTDB taxonomy): domain Bacteria; phylum Myxococcota_A; class Polyangia; order Polyangiales; family JADJMO01; genus CAIXWQ01. The sequence goes on from JAJXTK010000511.1 coordinate 4,559, forward strand.
GCGTGCTCCACGAGGAGAACATGGCCGAGGTCGTGCGCAACATGATGAAGGAGCAGCACAAGGCGATGATCGTCGCCCTGCGCGACGGCCAATTCGATCCGGGCGGCGCCCAGGAGGTGAAGCTCCCGACCACGGGCCCCTTCGCCCACGCGCAGGTGCGCGGCAGCGGCGCGACCGGCGCATTCCCTGCCGTGCGCGAGCCGGTCGCCGCGGCGATCGTGCCGACCGAGTCCGCGCCCGAGCCCCCGGCCCCACCGGTCGCCCTCGACGTCGCCGCCCTCGAGC
>JAJXTK010000512.1 GCA_021783935.1 Myxococcales bacterium
GCGGGGGGGCGCGGCGCGCAGGCGGCCGAGATCGCCAGCGTCGTCGCGGCGGCGAGCAGGAGCGGGCTCGGCGCGCGCACCGCTCAGTACTCCGCGATGGCCTCGTCGCCCGTCGACATCGCCAGCTGCGAGTACGCGAGGTCGAGGTCCATGATCGCCTGCAGGTGGTTGTAGCGGTTGGTGATGTACGAGCGCAGCGGATCGACGAGCTCCCGCTCCTCGCGCGTGCCGACGGACATCGCGGCCGAGATCGTGGCGACCCAGCGCTTGGAGAGCGTCTCGGCCTCGCCGTACGCCTCCTCGCGCGTCACCGCGTCCTTGGCGCCCGCGTACGCGGTGGTGACCTCGACGCCGACGCCGCCGAGCGCGTACTGCTCGAGATCGCGCGTCTCGGCGAGCTGCCACTCCGCGTAGCGCACGCGCGCCGAGCCGGGGAGCAGATCGAGGTTCCAACGGAACACGATGCCGGCGCCGTAACGGAGGTAGTTCGTGTTGTCGAGCACGAAGGGGTTGGTCTGGTCGGCGATGACCGGCGAATTCGAGTAGCCGAAGGTCACGCCGAGGCCGATGTCCGGGAACATGCGCGACTTGGCCAAATCGACCTGCGCCTCGCGGGCCTTCACCCCCTCGCGCACCTGCCGGAGCTCGGGCCGGTGCACGCGCGCCGCCGCGAGGTAGACGAGCTCGTCGACCAGCGGCTTGCGCGGCCCCGAGATCGGCTCGTCGGGGACGTCGAAGGCCGCGGGCGCGGCCACGCCCGTGAAGAAGCGTAGGGCCGCCATGCCGACCAGCTCCCCCTTCTCGACCTCGCCGACGCGCGCCTTGATCTCGGCGCGGTAGGTCTTCATTCGGAGCAGGTCGACCTCGTCGGCGTCCTCGCGCGCGTCGGCCTTCGCGATCGCCGCGTCGAGCTGCTTGCCGGCCTGATCGAGCAGGTAGCGGGCGTCGTGCGCGAGCATCACGCCGAAGTAGGCGCGGCGCACGTCGTGGTGCACGAGCAGCTTCCAGCGCTCGACGTCGAGCGCGGCGACGTTGGCCTGCCCCTCGGCCGCGCGCTTGCTGTTGGTGATCTTGCCGAACGTCCACAGCGGCACGACGCCGTCGACCGAGACGCGCCAGGCGCCGCCGAGCTGTGAGGAGATCGAGATGTCGGTGTTCGGCGAGTAGAGGGCCGTGCCGCGCACGGTGGGCACGACGGCCGCGCCGCCGGTGACCGTGAACTGCGTCCAGGGAAGCCAGGTGATCTCGTCGAGCTGCGCGCGCGCCTGCTCGTAACGATCTTGGGCTTGGCGCAGCTGGGGGCTCATCGAGTCGGTGAGCGCGAGGCAGCGCGCGAGGCTGTAGACGTTGGCGGCAGGGGCCGGCGCGTCGGCGCTCGGGGAGGCGGAGGGGGCGGCGCCGCTCGCCGCGGGCGCTGCTGGGGGCGTGGTCCCCTGGGCGCGCGCGAACGCCTGCGGGCCGAGGCCCGCGGCGAGCGAGAGGAGGGCGCCTACGAGCGCGCGGAGCGGTCGACGCGACACGGCGTGGGCCCTACCACGAGATCTCGTCCGCGCCGAGCGCGCGCGCCTGGCCGGGATTGCCTGGCGCGAGCCTTCGGACGTAGTAAGGGAGACGTCGGATGACGCTTCGGCCCACCGAAGATGGGCAGGCGCAGACCGAGGCGCTGGGCGACGTGCTGGTGATCCGCGTGCTCGGCCGCAGCAGCCGCGACAACCACCGCGAGCTCGCCGATCGCCTGCGTGAGCACGCCGCCGCCCGGCCGGGCCGCGTCGCGTGCGTGATCGTGATGTCGATCCCCGGCTCGACGCCGCCCGACGAGGCGGCGCGGCGCGAGGTGCTCGACTCCCTCGTCGAGCTCGGCGCGCGCCTCGCGGCCCTCGCCTGGGTGGTCGAGGGGCGCTCGCCGATCCAGTACGCGGCGCGCGCGTTCCTGCGCGGCGTCGCGGGCCTCGTGCCCGTGGCGTGTCCGTCGAAGGTCACGGCCGACCTCGGCGCGGCGATCGCGTTCGCGAAGGGCGCGATCGCGCGTTGAGCCGCCGCGCGGAGCTAGATTGGCATTCTCGAGCGGGTGACTCGAAGACCCGATTGACCTTCGCGCGCGAGCGACGCCGCGTCCGGCGGGTCAAGCGTTCGACGGGCGCAACGTCGACGCGGCACGGAAGCCGAAACGATTTCGCGAGAGCGTGAATCTCTGGGTGCGCACGAGGCTCCATCAACCCGAGGGCGACGAGGCGAGCCGCGCGACGCGGCGCTGCCGCCCGACGAGGCACGATCATGGATCGAGCGACGAAGAGGCTTGTGATCATCGGGGGGGTCGCGGCGGGCGCGACGGCTGGACGAGTCGGTCGAGATCACGCTGATCGATCGCGGGCGCTACGTCTCCTTCGCGAACTGCGGGCTCCCCTACTTCGTCAGCCGCGACATCCAGAAGCGCTCCGCGCTCCTGCTCCAGACCCCCGAGGGCTTCTTCGCGCGCTACCGCGTCGACGTCCGCCTGCAGACCGAGGCCGTCGCGATCGAGCGCGCGGCCAAGCAGGTGGTGCTCCAAAGCCCGGCGGGCGAGGAGCGGCTCCCCTACGACTCGCTGAGTCCTCGCGCAGGGGGCGCGCCCGATAATGCCGGCCATCGATGGGCTCGACCGACCGAACGTCTTTCGCCTCTGGACGATCCCCGACATGGACGCGATCCACGCGCACCTCGAGCGCGGCGAGGCGCTCGGTCTCGACGTGCGCACGCGCGGCGAGCACGCCAAGCGCGCCCTCGCGGGGGTCTTGCTCGTGCCGCTCGACGAGCTGCGCGACGCGCTCGAGGAGGTGCCGCGCGATCGGCCGCTGGTCGTGTTCTCGAAGACCGGCTTCGAGGGGCACCTCGCCGCGCGGATCCTCCGCGGGGCGGGCTTCGAGCAGGTCCGATACGTGAGCGGCGGCATGCGGAGCGTGTCGCTCGTCCGAGGCTCGGAACGACACCTTCAGCGCTGAGAGGAGCAATCTCGTCATGGGCACTTCGATTCTCGAGAAGATCAAGGCAGGGGCGCGCGTGGTCGACGTGCGCACGCGCGAGGAGTTCGCCGACGGCCACTACGATGGGGCGGTCAACGTCCCGGTCGACGTGCTCACGCGTCGGCTCGGTGAGCTCGGCGCCAAGACCGACTCGTACGTCCTCTACTGCGCCTCCGGGGCGCGCAGCGCCTACGCGGCGCGCTTGCTGAAGAGCGCGGGCTTCGTCGACGTGGTCAACGCCGGCGGCCTCGACGACATGCCGGCCTGAGACCAGGACTGCATCGACGCGGCACCAGGGACCTCCTGCAGCAGCAGGCGGATGCGGGAGGGCTTCGAACGGCTCGCTTCACGGCTGAACGCACGTGTTTCACCGAACGAACGAAACCGAAACCGAACGTTTCGCTCCGCGCGCTCGCACCCGCGTGGGGCGCGCATTTCGACGCTGGCGCGAGCGTTGCTGAAACGGTGGCCGCGCGCGCGAAGTCCGGATGGTCCGCGCGCGCGGCGAGCGATCCACGGACGGCCGTGGTCCCGCTCGCACCGGGAGGAGGGTCATGAGGCTGCGCGCCCAGCTGCGTCGTCGTCGGCTCAACGTCCTCGGGCCGATCGAGGCCCCCGCGGCGCCGGCGCACCCCAGGCCGGTGCGCGCGGTGCGCCTGTCGGTCACCGATCGCTGCGACCTCGCCTGCTCATACTGCAGGTTGGAGTCGGCGCCCGAGCTGCTGTGGGCGCGCGAGAAGCTCACCCCTTCGGACTGGGGGGCGCTGGTGCGCGCCCTCGTGGGCCACGGCGTCAGCCGCGTGCGCCTCACGGGCGGCGAGCCGCTCGTGCACCCGAAGATCGTCGAGATCGTCGAGCGCGTCGCCGCGGTGCCAGGGGTGTGCGATCTCGCCCTGTCGACCAACGGCGTGCGCCTGGCGCCCCTCGCCGGCGCGCTGCGTGCCGCGGGGTTGCAGCGCCTAAACGTCAGCGTCCCGTCGGCCTCGCCCGACCGATTCCGGGAGCTGACCGGCGGCGGTCGCCTGGAAGACGTCGTCGCGGGCTTGGAGGCGGCGCGCGCCGCCGGCTTCGAGGAGCTCAAGACCAACACGCTCGTCGTGCGCGCCGTGCCCGGCGCGGCCGGCAACGAGGACGAGCTCGTCGACATCGCGCGCTGGGCCTGGTCGGCGGGGCTCACGCCTCGGTTCCTCGAGCTCATGCCCGTCGGCTCGGGCGCCTACGACCGCGATCGGTTCGTGCCGTACGCGCGCATGTACGCGCGCCTCGCCGGACTGGTGCAGCCGACGCCGGCGGCTCGGCGGAGCGATCGCGGCCCCGCGCTCTACTTCCCCGCGCGCGACGGCTCGGCTCGTACGATCGGTTTCATCACCGGCGTGACGCGGCCGTTTTGCGCCGATTGCGATCGGCTCCGCGTCACGAGCGACGGGTTCCTGCGCCCCTGCCTCGCCACGCGCCAGTCGGTCGAGGTCCGCGCGGCCGTGAAGCTGCGCGACCGCGCGGCCATGAGCCGCGCGATCGAGGCTGCGTGGGCGTGCAAGCCCGACGGCCGCATCTGGCAGGGGTGCGCCGAGGAGTCGGCCGCGCGCGTCTGCATGCGCACCTCTGGCGCGTGAGCGGCGCGTGAGCGGCGCGTCGGGCTCGCGCGCCCGCCCCCCTCGTCGCGATGGGAGGTCACGGGCTATGCTCTCGCCCGTGGGTCGAGCCATCGCGCGGGGCTGGATCGTGACGGCGTCGATGCTGCTCGTCGCGTGCGCAGGCGCCGAGCGTGCGCCCGCGCGCGACCCGGCGCTCGCGGAGGCTCCTTCTGCGGCTGCGCAAGCCGTCGGCGCGGCGTCGTCGCCGC
>JAJXTK010000513.1 GCA_021783935.1 Myxococcales bacterium
GCGACCCCTCGAGCGGCCCCCATCCCCAGCCTTTTCCCCGCGGTGCGGCGGAAGGGAGCCGAGGGCGCCGAGATGGGGACGAATCGCCCTCCCCCCACCGCGCCAGTGCTACGTCGCCGAGCGCGTGCCGGTGACGGCGAACTGCAGGTAGCACGGGAGCACGGAGAACTGACCGTGCGAGGTCGGCTGCGGCGTGGGATCCCACTGGGCGAGCGGGTCGTTGCTCGTCACGCCGTCGCCGACGAGGTCGCGGCAGTCGCTGCCGGGCGAGACGACGTAGCCATAGCGGAGCGTGCCCGTGAGCGTGGCGCCGCCGGCGGTGGTCGTCGGGTCGCCGGCGAAGCTCCCCGAGAAGTCGTCGGTGCGGATGATCGTGCAGGCGCCGAGCCCCTGGGCCGGGATCGCGTCGTGGATCGGCAGGCTCTCGGTCGTCGAGAACGCGAAGGTCCCGTGCGTGGTGTCGAGCGTGCCGGCGATCGGCGAGCCGTCGGCGATCCAGTAGGCCGTCGTGCCGTCGTGGCGCAGCTTCACGTCGAAGTCCCACGGGCGCGGCTGCGCCACCGCGAGCTCGGCGCAGGTCGAGGTGTCGTCGACGTTCGCGACGAGCGCGTAGCTGCCGATGGGGTCGCCGGGGTTGTTCGGGTCCGAGGAGCCGAACATGCTGGCGCACCCCGCGAGCGCGAGGAGCGGCACGATCGAGGCGAGGGCGGCGCGTGCAGGGTGGGCCATCGCCGTCGACCGCTAGCGAAGCCGGCCGCCACGGGCCAAGTCGAGCGCGTCAGGCGCGCGTGCAGACGAGCTGCTACCGTCGCCGGCGATGCGCCTCGCCCCGTGGGACGTCCGGCTGGCCGCGCGCACCGCCGCGATCGCGGCCGTGTCGCTGGCGGTGATCGCGCTCGTCGAGGGGTTCACCTCCGAGCGCGGCGGGGCAGCGGCGACCACGGGCGCGGCGATCGGGCCCTGGCCGCTCGCGCCCCTGGCCGCGGCGATCTCCGTCGCGCTCGCGCTAGTGCCGGCCCGCTCCTCGGGCGAGCTCCGCGCGCTCGCAGCGCTCGGCGCGGGCCCGGTGCGCGCGCGCCTCGCGGCGATCGCGGTCGGCGGAGCGCTCGGTCTCATCGGCGCGATCGGGCTCGCCACCGGGCGCATCGACGCGACGCCGCTCTACCCTGCCCCCCGCGCGCGCTCCGACTGGCGCGCGATCGAGGGGGCATCGGGCGTGGAGTTCGTGTCCGCGTCGCGCCGCGCCCGCTTCGCGAGCGAGCGCCTCGAGCGCGACGGCGCGTCGCGCGAGCTCACGCCGCCCGAGCCGCTCCCTCCGCACGGCCGCGCCGCGGCCGCCCTCGCGGTGGCCCTCGCGGCGATCGCGCTCTCGACGTACGCGGCCTCTCCGCGTAGACGTCGGCCGCTGCGCACGATCGTCGGCTTCGCGCTCTACGGGGCGACCCAGGTCGCGGCCTTCCAGCTCGCCGGCGCGCGGGCCCTTCCCGCGGTCGCCGTCGCCGCGCCGCCCGCCGCGCTCTGGATCGTGGCCGCGTGGGAGCTCAGCGCGCTGCGCCGCCTGTCGGCCGACGAAGCGTGGCTCTGAGCGCCTACTCGCCGCCGTGTTCGCGCTCGGGCTCGCTCGCCCAGATCGGCTCGGGCCGCGCGAGCTCCGGCGCGCGCCGCGGCTCGCGCTCCGGCCAGAGACCGGCCCAGCTCTTGGAGAGGCCGAGCGCCGCGCGGCGCGCCTCCTCGCGCGCGCTCAGCCACGCCGCCAGGTTCGCTGCGGTCGCCGCGAGGGTGATGCCGGCGAGGACGTCGATCGCGTAGTGCCAGCGCAGGAAGATCGTCGCGCCGATGATGTTCGCCGCGCCGATGGCGGTGAGCGGCCAGGTGAACGAGAAGGGGCGCTGGTCGCGGTGCTTGTACGAGAAGATCGCGAGGAAGGTCGGCGCCGCGGTGTGCACCGACGGGAAGATGTCCTTCTGCGCGCCCGCGGCGGTGACGGTGGAGATCACCAGATCGTAGAAGCGCCCGTGCGGCAGCGCGTGCTGGTACTGCGACGCGAGGAAGCGGTACGGCCCGTAGCCGGGAACGATCATGTAGAGCACGTGCGCCGTGCAGAAGAGCATCAGCGTGCCCATCGCGAATTCGGCGAAGAGCGCCCGCCGGCGGCTCGCGAACAAGAACGGCAGCACGTGCACCGCGAGCAGCGGGAAGTAGCCGAAATAGAAGAACGCGAACCACTCGGTGCGCGCCGGCGTGACGAAGTGATCGAGCACGAGCGTGGGCTCGACGCCGAACAGCCGCACGTCGAGCGCGAAGAGGTCGGCGTCGAGGGCCACGTGGCGCGCGGTCGGCAAGAGCCACCGCAAGAGGAAGTACGAGACCTGCACGGTGCCGTACGCGACGAACCGATACCAAAGGCCGACCACGCGCCCCTCGCCGAAGACCCGCGAGCGGACGGCGACCACGGTCGTGAGGTGCGCGACGAGCAGCGCGATGCACCAGCCGATGCACCAGAGGCGATCCGGCCCCGAACCCTGCACCGCCGCGAAGACGAGGACCGCCAAATAGACCGCGACGAACTTGTCGACGATGGTCCACTCGCGGAAGTGCTCGCCGAGCGAGCGTGGGGCGGGGCGGGCGAAGGTCGCCTGCATATCGAGGATTGTCGCCTGCGCGTTCACCGCCGCAAGCGGTTCGAGCGCGTCGGCGTGCGATCGTCGAGGGTGCGCACGCGGCTACGCACTTGACCGTCTGCGGCCTCCGTCCCCTCGTGCCCGGCCGTAGGCGCTGCGCGCGGCGCTTCGCACCCGCCGCGCGGGCCGCAGTAGAGTGGGCTCGATGTCGAGCGCCGAGCCCCCTTCGTTCTCGCGTGAGGAACCCCCCGCCCGTTGGGTCGTCCTGGTCCACGGCGGCGCGGGGGACGTCTCGCCGGAGCGGCGGCCGCTGCACGCCGAGGGGTGCGCGCGCGCCGCAGAGGCGGGCGCGGCGGTGCTCCGGGCGGGAGGGAGCGCGCTCGACGCAGTGGAGGCGGCGGTGCTCGTCCTCGAGGACGACCCACGCTTCAACGCGGGCACCGGCGCGTGCCTCGACGAGGACGGCGAAATCGTGCTCGACGCCGCGATCATGGACGGCGCGACGCTGCGCGCGGGCGCGGTCGCCGCGCTCCCGCCGTTCCACCATCCGATCGCCATCGCGAGGGCTGCGCTGAGCGACGGGCGTCACGTCCTGTACGCCGGCGCAGGGGCGGCCGACTTCGCACGGGCCCACGGCTTCACGCCGTCCACGACGGAGGCGATGCGCACGGAGCTCGCGCTGCAGCGCTGGCAGGAGGTCCGCGACAAGCGCGCCGAGAGCGGCTTCGCGGGGGGCACGGTCGGCGCGGTCGCCCGGGACGTCCACGGCCACGTGGCCGCCGCGACGAGCACCGGCGGCACCGTCGACAAGCGCCGCGGACGCGTCGGCGACTCACCGATCGTGGGCGCGGGCACCTACGCGGACGACGGCGGCGCCGCCATCTCGACGACCGGACACGGCGAGGCGTTCCTGCGAACGGTCTTCGCCGGGCGCCTCTCGGACGACGCCGCGAGGCTGCGGGGCGTCGGCGGGCTCGGCGGCGCGGCGTCGGATCGGCTGCGCGCGATGACCCTGCGCACCGGCGGGCACGGCGGGGTCATCGCGGTCGACGGCGACGGGCGCGCGATGGTCGCACGCAACACGCCGACCATGAGCTTCGCGTTCGTGAGGCACGACGGCGCCGACGAGTGGCGCGAGGCCGGCGCGTGAGGATCGATCTCGTCACGCTGTTCCCCGAGCTCTTCACGAATTTCCTCGCCACGAGCTTCGTCGGGCGCGCGATCGAGCGGAGCATCCTCGCGACGCGCTTCCAGTCGCCGCGCGAGTTCGGGCTCGGAAAGCACCTGTCGGTCGACGACACGCCCTACGGCGGCGGCTCCGGCATGCTGATGCGGGTCGACTGCCTCGTGTCGGCGATGGAGGCGCTCGACGCCAAGGCCGCGGCGGCCGACGAGCCGAAGGCGACGCGCGTGCTGCTCACGCCGCAGGGGCGACGCTTCGACCAGCGCGCGGCGATCGCCTACGCCGAGCGCCCCGCGCTGATGCTGATCTGCGGGCGCTACGAGGGGTTCGACGAGCGGGTGCGCGCGTTCGTCGACGAGGAGCTCTCGCTCGGCGACTTCGTGATGACGGGCGGCGAGGTCGCGGCGATGGCGGTGATCGAGGCCTCGGTGCGGCTGTTGCCCGGCGTGCTCGGCAACGAGGCCTCGACCGTGGAGGAGTCGCACCACCCGGCCAACGACGGGCTGCTCGAGTACGCCCACTACACGCGCCCGGTCGAGTTCCGCGGCATGCGCGTGCCCGACGTGCTGCAGCAGGGGCACCACGCGCAGATCGCGAAGTGGCGCCGCGAGCAGGCGCTCGAGCGAACACGCACGCGCCGCCCCGACCTGCCGCTGCCGCCGCCGCCGCCGCCGCCCGACAAGAAGCGCAAGAAGAAGGCGTGAGCCGTGCCGCTGCCGAGGTACACCGAGACCTACGTGCCGATCTCGATCGGCGGGTTCCTGGTGCGGTGCGCCTACTTCTGGATCGTCCCCGCGCTGCTCGTCGGGCTCTCGCAGCTCTTGCCGATCATGGGCGCGCTCGTGAACGTCGGGCTCACGCTGCTCGTGTTCGCGCTCGGAGAGCTCGCTCGGAGCTTCGCCGCGACCTCCAAGCTCGCGGCCAAGCTGCTCGCGCGCCCGCTCGCCTTCGAGGCGTACTACCGGAGCAACCCGCCGAGGACCTTCGCGTACTACGTCTTCTACCCGCTGCTGCCCCCGTATTGGCTCACCAACGAGC
>JAJXTK010000514.1 GCA_021783935.1 Myxococcales bacterium
CTGCGCCTTGCTGGCGAGGTAGTGCGCGGGCGAGCCGTGGGCGTCGAGGTGGTCGTGCGTGAGGTTGGTGAACGCCGCGACGTCCACGGGCCAGCCCCGTGCGAAGCCGGCCGCCAACGACTCGCTCGTGCACTCGATCGCCGCGTGCGCCGAGCCGCGCGCGGCGGCGCGCTCGAGCGCCTCGAAGAAGCCGCCGATCGTGCGGGGGACCTCGAGCTCCTGCGCGCCCACCTCGTCGACGATCGCGGCGCCGAGCGTCGTGACGCGGAGGCACGGGCCGAGCGCCGCGGCGATCGCGCGCGCGACCCAGCTCGTCGTGCTCGTCTTGCCGTTGGTGCCGGTGACGCCCACGCTCGAGAAGCGCGCGCGGAGGGCGGCGGGGTCGAGCGGTGCCACGCCCGCATCGTAGGGCTTCGGCCTGCGATCGCGAGGGCTGGCAGGGCGCGGCGGCCAGACACGATTCTCGGGGCGAGGCGGCGTCGCGATCCGCGAACAAAAATGGAAGGGCCCGACCAGAATCGGGCCCTTCGGCTCCCGCGTCGCGAGCGCGGCCTCAGCTGACCGGCGTGGCGCTCCCCGCGCCCCCCTTGATGAGGATCTTCTGCGGCTGCGCCTCGGGGCGCTTCGGCAGCTCGATCTTCAGCACGCCGTCCTTCAGCTCGGCGCGGACCTTCGTCGCGTCGATGTCCCCCGGGAGCGTGAACGTGCGCGAGAAGCTGCCGTAGCTGCGCTCGTACACGTAGTACGTCCCCTCCTTCTCCTCCTTGGCCTCGCTCTCGCGCTTGCCCTTCACGGTCAAGCGATTGCCCGTGATGTTCACCTCGAGGTCCTGCTCCTTCACGCCGGGGAGATCGGCGTGGAGCGCGAAGCCCGTCGGTGCCTCTCTCAGCTCGAAGGCGGGGTCGAAGTCCGACAGCCGCGTCGGCGGCATCGCCGGCCCGACCTCGCGGAACGGATCCCATTCGAGCAGCGAGCGCATCGCGCGGAACGGATCCCACTCGTGCCGAACAGGAGTGCTCGGCGCCTCTCTGCGAACGCTCAGCTCTCCCATGACCCACCTCCATCCGGGCGAGCACGTCGGCCCGCCCGAGGACGAGTCGTCGAGCACCGACGGCGGCGACTGCACCGGTGCAGCCCTGACCACCACCCGGGCGTGACGCCCCGTCCCCGCGAGTCACCACGCGCAAGGTTCGATCCAACCCACGGCGCTCTGCCGGCGCGCGCTCCGCGACCGATCGCCGCGCTGCCTGCGCGAGCCGGCGATCACGCGTGGATCGCGTGCTGACGCGGCCCGGAGAACGAGTCGGTGATGAGCTCGATGGTGCTCTGCGGCACCCTGCACGACGTGTCGACCACCAGATTCGCGTCCGGGGGCGGCTCGAACGTCACCCCCACGCCCGGCAAGGTCGTGTGCCCGGAATGCGAGGCCTCGTCCTCGCGCGCGCGGGCGTAGAGCCCACGCGGATCGCGTCGCTCGCACTCCTCGAGCGGGCACGAGGCGAAGACGAGGAACATCTCGGGCAGGATCTCGCGCACCGCCCGGCGCAGCCGCTCATCGTGCGCGGTCGCCGCCACGACCGGGACGATCCCCTCCGCCCCGAGCCGCGACGCGACGTACGCGATCGCGCGATAGACGATGAGCCGCTCGTCGGGCGAGTAGCGCGGGGCCGGCGTGATGGCCGAGCGGACCTCGTCCGAATCGACGAGCGCCGCGCGCACGCCCCTGCCCTGCAGCGCCGTGCACAGGCGCAGCGCCAACGTGGTCTTGCCGGAGGCAGGGAGGCCGGTGATCCAGAGCGCTCGAGCGGTCATGGGGCTACCTCGGACGTGGGCTCCGCGAGCAACGCGCCCGCGCGCGCGGGCTCGAGGCGATCGAGGGCGAGCACGCGGTCGATGAAGCGGAAGAGCGTCGCGCGCACGCGAACGTCGAGGTCGGCGCGCAGCTCGGGCGGCACGCCGACGGTCGAGTAGTGCGGGTACCAGACCGGCGAGGAGACCACGAGGGCGCGCCAGACCAGGTAGGGAGGGATGACCTCGAGCACCTCTTCGTCGCCGGTGCGCGCGAGGTAATCGTCGAAGAAGCGCGTCCACAGCCCGGCGAACGGACCGACCAGCGCGCCGCGGGTGCGCACCGCCCAGAAGAGGAAGTTGATCGACAGCGCCGCGAGATCGTCGGCCGGCTCGCCGAACAGCCCTCGGCTCGCATCGAGCAAGGTCAGCGCATCGCCGGTCGGGCGCGGCGGCGACGAGAAGAGGATGTTCCAAGGGTGGTAGTCGCCGTGGACGCGCGCGAGCCGGTGGGCGCGCTCCTTGAGACGCCAGCGCCAAGGCACGGCGCGGCGCTCGATGTCGATGAGCCGCGCCGCCGGCACCACGCGCTGCCCCTCGGGGGCGTCGAAGCTGTCGAGCAGCCCGGGGAGGCACTCGTGGTCGCCGAATAGATCGCGCGTACGCCGCACGTACGCCTCGCGATCGTCGCGTCGAAGGGCGTGGATCGCGGCCAGGTTCTCCGTCAAGAGGGCGAGCCGGCGCTCGTCTCGCGGACTTGTCGCCCCACGCACGGCGATCTCGTCGAGGTCGTGGAAGTAGGGGCGCCCCTCGGCCCACTCGGTGACGAAGAAGAAATCGCGCGCGTCGGCGAGCGATCGCAGCGTGCCGTCTCGCTCGACGGCGCCGACGTCGATGGCGCGGACGTGACGCGGGATGCTGCCGTAGCTCTGCCACGCGAGCAGCGAGAGCGCGGCCGTGTCGGCGAGCGTGTCGTGACCGAAGCCGCCGCCGCGCGCGACGTGCAACACGATCGGCCCGACCTCGGCGCCCTCGAGCAGCACGCGGACCGGACGCCCATAGCCGAACGCCTTGTCGCCCGCGTCGCCGTCGAGCCCGGAGACGTCCACGACGCGCGCGCCGGCGCCGAAGCGAGCCTGCACGTAGCGCTCGATGGCCGCGCGCGGGTTCGGCGCCCCCGAGCGCGCGAGCTGGGCTGCGGCCGGCAAGGCCGCCGCGTCCATGGGCACAGCCTCCATGTCGACGGACGCAGCAACCGACGTTCCAATCGGACGAGGGGGCACGGCTCGGCCCTCGCGTGGCCTGCTCGCTCACGAGGCGGCTGCAGCCGCGCAGAGGTCGTAGATGATCTCGATCGCGCCGAAGCCGAGCACGCGACGAGAGCTCTCGCGACTGCAACCGTCGAGCAGGCGCCGCACCGCGCGGTTGTCGGCGAGCATCACGGCGCGCCACCGCACGACGTCCGCGAGGCGCGCCCTTCGCAAGAGTTCGCGAGTCAAGAGGCGCCCTGCGCCGCGCCGTTGCCACGCGTCCGCGACGACGATGGCGTACTCGGCGAGATCGTGCTCGTCGCGATCGCGGATGCTCCGCGCGACGGCGATGCCGTGCCCCTCGCGCAGCGACTCGAGCGGCCCCTCCCCCTCGAGCACGGCGAGGCCGAGCGCGAGGTGATCGTAGCCGTCGACGTTCGTCAGCGCGCGCAGCTGCTCGTGCGTGAGGCGCCGCGCCGCGCCGAGGAAGCGGCGACGACGCGTCTCGTCCGAGAGGTGGCCGAAGCCGTCGAGGAGCTCGGCCGCGTCGCTCGGCCGCAGCGGACGCACGAGCACCGGCGTGCCGTCGGGCAACCTCGTCCGCAGCTCGCCGCCGAGGCCGGTCGCGTCGTCGCGCAGCTCCGGCGTGCGCGCGAGCGAGAAGACCCCATTGGAGCTCACGACGGCGCCGCGCGGTCCCATGACGTCACCCCGCCTGCGCGAGCTGCAGCCGCCCCTCGCGCGGCGACTCGCGCTCAAGTCGATCGGCCAGCGCCCGCGCCGCGTGGTAGCAGCGACGCAGGCGCGAGGGCTCGCGCAGATCGCCCGCGCCGGCGAGGACGCGCAGCACGCGCGCGCAGACGGATTCGACCGTGGGGGGGCCGAGCGCATCGAGCAGCGCGAGCAGCTCGGACGAAGCCACGAGCTCGCCGTGCGCCGCGCGCCGCGCCAGCATGCGGAGCGTTCGCACGATCTCGTCGGAGGAAGGCGTCGGCATGGCTCGGGCATCGCCCAGCGAGGCGCGTGCCACCGCGGAGTCCCGTGCGTTTGGGCGCATCGCCTGGGAGATTGCCAGCTCGCGGTGACGTGAAGGTTACGACTTCGCGCAATTGCTCCACGGGCGCGCGCGGCGCGTGCGCAGGGGTCGAGCGACGGCCGACTCCGCGCGGCGTCGCGGCCGAGGTCGCGCGCCCGCCCCGCCTCGTCGACTGGCCGAGCGGAGCAGCTGTCGACGGAGGTGTCGCGATGATAGGGAGAGGCCGATGATCCCCACCGCCGAGCAGCTCTTGGTCAAGACCCTGGGGCCGGCGACGACCCCTTCGCCCGTCCCGCTCAGCGAGCGCCGCGGACCCCACTTCGTCGACGACGGATCGCGCGTCGCCGTCGAGGTCGAGTGCCACGAGGGGGAGGCGCCCTGCGCGCGGGTCGGCTTCGAGAAGGCCGGGCCGCGCTCGAAGATCTTCTTCGAGCCCGAGAACACGCGGGTCGGCATCGTGACGTGCGGCGGCCTTTGCCCCGGGATCAACAACGTCATCCGCGCGATCGTCCTCGAGCTCCACTACCGCTACGCGATCCGCTCGATCTTCGGCATCCCCTACGGCTACGAGGGGCTCGATCCGCGCAGCGGTCTGTCGCCCATCCCGCTGCGCCCCAAGGAGGTGCAGCACGTGCACCGGCACGGCGGCAGCTTCCTCGGCCTCTCGCGCGGCCAGCGCGACGTCGGCGATCTCGTCGACGGCCTGCAGCACCTCGGCATCGACGTGCTCATCGCGATCGGGGGCGACGGCACGCTCAAGG
>JAJXTK010000515.1 GCA_021783935.1 Myxococcales bacterium
CGCGCGTCGGGTCCCACGGCAGCGGCTGCGCCCCCTCGCTCGCATGCGGCAGGTAGAGGAAGGAGGGGAGCAGCGGCCGCGCCTCGATCGCGCCTTGCGCGACGAGCTGCGAGATCGCGAACACCGCGGGCGGCGCCTCCTCCCCCTCCGCGAGGTCGAGCTCGACGTACGCGAGCGCGGTGTGCGTGGTGCCGAGATCGATCCCGACCGCGTAGCGGGGCGCGCTCACAGCTCGACCTCCGCCGGCGCGATCACGCGCGCGTCGTGCCCCTTCACGGCCTCCGGGAGCGACAGCTCCTCCACGCGCCAGCCGCGGTGCACGAGCCTGCCGCGGAAGGGCGCCTCGCCGGCTAGGTTGCCGACGAGCTTCACCTCGGACGGCGGCGTCCCCGCCTCGATGGTCACCTGCGCCCCCTCCTGCTCACGACGCACCGGGGCGAGCTTCGCGTGCTCGCGGATCGCCTTGCGACACCCCTGGTGCACCACGCGCGCGGCGGCCCCGATCTCGGCGTCAGGGAAGCTCGTGACGTCCTCCTCGAGGAAGTCGATGAGGCGCCCTTCGCGCTGGAGCAACGCAAGCAGCTGGAGGGCGGGGTCGATCGGCTCCGGCTCCGGCTTCGGCTCCGGCTTCGGCTTCGGCTCCGGCTCCGGCTTCGGCTCCGGCTCCGGCCTCGGCTCCGGCTTCGGCGCCGGCAACGCCCGCGCGCCCGCGCGGACGCGGTGCACGGCTGCGGCGAAGCGGGCGTCGACGAGGACGCGGAAGAAGCACAGGAACGCGAGCCAAATGCGCGTGCCGAAGGAGATCTCAGGGGCGTCGTCGCTCACGCGGCGACTGTACACCGGCCGGGGCGCGGCTGGCGGACCGGACGCTCGGGCGGCGCCGGGTCACGGCATCGCGTAGCGGAGCAAGCGGCACTCGATCTTGCCGTTCCAGAGCGGAGTCGAGCTCGTCCAGCGCATGCGCATCGCGCGCTCGATCGCTGGCGTGCCCGCGAGGATCGCGACGTCGTGCCGCCGCAGGCCTCGCAGCGCGTCGGCCATGTCGCGATAGAAGGCCTCGTCGGCGGCGAGGCGCTCGTCGTACGGAGGGTTCGTGACGACGAAGCCGGGAGGCGACAGCGGCCGCACGTCGGCGAGCGGCAGCGTGCGGAAATCGACGTGCGCGCCCGCCGCTCGGGCGTTGGCGCGCGCGGCCTCGATCGCGCGGACGTCGACGTCGCTGCCGAGCACGCGCGGCCCCTCCTTCTTCATGCGCCCCCGCGCCCCCTCGCGCAGCTGCGCGAGCGCGCGCGCGAGCGGCTCGTCGTGCGAAGCCCAGCGCTCGAAGCCGAAGCGCGCGCGAGAGAGCCCCGGCGCCACGTCGTGCGCCCAGAGCCACGCCTCGATCGCGATCGTCCCCGCGCCGCACATCGGATCGAGCAGCGGCAGCCGCCGATCCCACCCGGAGATGCGCAGCATCGCCGCGGCGAGCGTCTCCTTGAGCGGCGCCTCGCGGATCTTGGTGCGATAGCCGCGCAGGTGCAGCGACTCGCCGGCGAGATCGAGCCAGATCGCCGCGTGATCCTTGGCGAGGTGCACGAACACGCGCACGTCGGCGTCCTCGCGATCGACGTCGGGGCGCGCGCCGCGCTCGTCTCGGATGCGGTCGACGATCGCGTCCTTGGTCTTCTGCGCGATGAACAGCGTGTGCGCGAGCGCCGAGGCGCGCGACACCGCCGAGACGGCGAGCGTGTGGCGCGGGCTCAGCCAGCGCGTCCACTCGATCGAACGGGCGAGCGCGTAGAGCTCCTCGCCGTCGCGCGCCTCCCCCTCGCACAGGCGCAGCAGCACCCGCACGGCGATGCGCGACTCGAGGCACGCGCGCGCGCCGTCGAGCATCTCGCCGCGGAAGTGCACGCCGCCCCGATCGGCGCGCACGCCGCGCAGGCCCAGCTCCCGCAGCTCGTCGCGCAGCGCGGGTTCCGTGCCCCTGGCGGCGGTGGCGAAGAAGTCCATCGATCGGCTCCAAACTCCGTGCGAGCGCCGGCTGGAGACGAGCTCGGCGTTTCGAGTATCATCCGGCCGTGCGACGCGGATTCCTCGGCGGTGCGGTGGTTGTCTCGGCGTTCCTCGCTGCGTTCGGGTGCTCCACGAGCGGGAGCCCACCGCCGCTCGGCGGCGACACGTGCCCTCTCAGCCAAAGCCACTACTACCAAACCGCGGGCTGCGGCACGACCGCGCCGGCGCCCGTGTGCGAGGTCGACGACGTCTGGGACGCGCAGTGCCCCGGCGTCAAGCAGGTCTGCACCTGCGCGGGCTTCACTGAGCCCACGAGCTGCGCCGGCCACGCCAAGTCCCCCTTCGCGACCGAGGGCGCCTGCCCGCCCGACGCCGGCGCCGACGGCGCGACCGACGCCGGCAGCGACGCGGCCAGCTCGGGTTGACCGTCCGCGCCCCCGATGCCCGAGCCGCCGATCGAGCTGCCTCGCCCCGCGCGCGACCGCGACGAGGAGGCGCGCCACGTCCTCGCGCTCTACGACCGCGATCCGGCGCGCATCCTCGCCCGCATCGAGGACCAGCTCGCGATCCTCGCCGCGCGCACCCAGACGCTCCTGTCGCTCGCGGCCGTGACCATCACGGTCACCGGCTTCAGCGGCACGGCGATCGCCCGCTCCGGCCCCGCGGCCGCGTACCTGCTCGTCGGCGGCCTCGTCTGCGTCGTCGTCGGCGCCGCGATCGGCATCCGCGGGATCCTGACCGTCCGCTGGACCACGTCCTTCGCCCCGTGCTCGCTCGAGTCGGCGCTCGTCGGCGCCCTCGAGCTGCGCGACAGGAAGACGCGCGCGTTCGGCACGGCGCTGCGCCTGCTCGTGGTCGGGCTCTCGCTCTACGTCGCGAGCATCGCGATTCTGCTCGTGCGCAGCGCGCGCTGAGCGCGCCGAGCGCGGGGCGGGCCGGCCGACGGGTTCGCACCTCGTACCCCGTCGGGAGATTGACCACCTGCGCGCGTTCTGGCGTGCTTCGGCGCATGCGGCGTCCCGAGCTGGTCTTGCTGGTAGTCGCGCTGGGTATCGTCGGCGCGTGCGAGCAGAAGAAGTCGAAGGTCGAACAGATGGCCGAGGAGATGGCCTCCGCCTCGGCGAGCGTGGCCGCCTCGGCCTCGGCGGCGCCCGATCCGAAGGAGGTCGAGTACCGCACCAAGAAGGCCGCCTTCGAGACGACGATCTCGAACTACGTGGCCGACCTCGCGCACGTCATGGCGAACGACAACTTCGCGACGCCGGGCGTCTTGCGCCAGTACTTCCCGCAAGGGCCGGACGGCGACAAGAAATCGAAGGAGGTCGAGGCCTTCAACAGGGATCTCGGCCAGAAGGGCTACCACATCGAGGGCGCGGTCAAGATCATCGACACGCGCATGCTCGGCACCCTCGATCAGGCCGAGGTCGTCTACATGGAGACGCGCAGCGCGAAGGGGAACTCGACCTGCTTCGTGCACGAGCAGTCGTGGAAGGTCGACCGCGACAAGTGGGTCTTCGTGAGCGAGAAGAACGCGCGCATCGAGAAGTGCGAGTAGCGCGCCGCCTCGACGTCGGCGAGCAGGTGAAATTGGGCTAGCAGACCGTTGAGTTTCTCCGGAGCTGCCCGATCCTCTCCCGCGTCGACCCGACACTCGCCGCGCGATCGACACGGCCTGCTGTCTGTCACAGTTTCCGCAGGCCGTTTCTCAACGGCCTGCTAGAGCGTGGGTGCCCATGGCGGAGCCCACCCTCGCCGAGCCGGACCTCGCGCTCCTCGCCGCGATGCGCCGGCGCATCTGGCCCGATCTGCCGGGGCGCATCGTCTTCGAGGACGACGCCATCGTCGCGATCGACAAGCCCGCGGGGGTGCCCTCGCAGGCGAGCCGCGAGGGGGCCGGCGACGACGTGGTCGCGCGCCTCGCACGCCACCTCGCCGCGCGCGACGGCCTCTCGGCACCCGCCTACCTCGGCGTGCACCAGCGGCTCGATCGCGCGACCTCGGGGCTCCTGGTCTACGCGAAGCGACGCGAGGCGAACCGCGGGCTCGCCGAGCAGTTCGAGGGGCGCAAGGTCCAGAAGACCTACGTCGCCGCGGTGACCGGCTGGCCCGCGTCGAACAAGCGCGCGCGCCTCGAGCACTGGCTCGTCCCCGGCGACGAGGGGCGCATGGAGGTGCTCTCCCCGGGGCGCCGCGATCGCAAGGCGGTGCGCGCCGTCACGCACGTTCGCCTGCTGCGCGTGGGCGAGGCCGGACGCGCGCTCTTGTCGCTCGAGCTCGAGACGGGGCGCACCCACCAAGCGCGCGCGCAGCTCGCCGCCGCGGGGGCCCCCATCGCGGGCGATCGCGTCTACGGCGGGCGCGAGCCGGAGCGCGAGGCGCCGAGGCTTCTCTTGCACGCCGAGGCCCTCGCGCTCGCGCACCCGCGCACGGGCGCGCCGCTGCGGCTCGAGGCAGCCCTTCCGCGGGCCTTCTCGCGATGGCTCGCGCACGGCGCGCGATCGCCCCTGGCCCCCTTCGACGCCGAGGCGTTCGACGACGCGCTCGCCGTCGCGCTGCAGACCCGCTTCGCCCTCGGTCGCGCGGTCGAGGAGCAGCTGCCGACCACGGCGTTCCGCCTCCTTCACGAAGGGGGCGACGGCGCCCCGGGCCTCGCGATCGACGTCTACGGCGAGCACCTCGTCGCGCACCTGTACGACGAGGCCGCGCTCGCGAGCCGCGAGGCGATCCTCGACCGGCTCGCGACGCTCGGCTTCGCGGGCGTCTACGTGAAGGTGCGCCCCAAGCAGGCGAACGTGCTCGTCGACACGCGAACCGACGCGCTCGCACCGCGCACGG
>JAJXTK010000516.1 GCA_021783935.1 Myxococcales bacterium
GGAAGAGCGTAACGAACGCGACTGCGAGCTTGTCGACGCCCTCAGGTTCGCGCGTGGCCCTCACGGCGCCCTCAGGAGCCCGGCGCGTTCCAGGGCCACACGCGCGCGGCGCCCCGCATCGCCGCGAACGGGTTCGCCGCGGTAGACCTTCGCGACGGTCCGTGGACAGACCTTGGCGTCGACGGCCAGCTCACGGAGGACGGCGTCAGGGATCGAGTGTTCGAGGCGCTCTCGTGCGTGCGTCATGCGCCTCTGAATGGGGCGCGATGCACGCACGCGAAAGGGACAGCACCGTGTCCGGCCCGCTAAATCGGCTTAGGTTTCCGCGTCTTCCGCTTGCTCGGCTCGGCCCAACGATCGCTTCGACGCCAGCGCCGCAGCTCGTGCCCGATGCTGTCGGCGGACGCACTGGCGGGCTTGATTCCGAGGGCGACGGCGAGCACGCGAAGCGCCTCCCACTTGCGAGCGGGGATTCGCCAATCCTCGACGGTCTTCTCGAACAGATTGGGCTCGAAACGCGCGGCGAAGGCGGGGAAGAGCGGCGCGAAGAGGTCTTCGAACTTCTGATGCGGCGAGGTCTCGAACAGCTCTTTGGCCGCGGCTGCCATGTCGAGCACTTCGACGAGCCGGACGATCGCGTCCCCTTCGCGCTCGCGCCGTCGAAACGCCTTCGAAGCCGACTCCACGCGGCGTTCGAGATCGCGCACTTCCGCCGCGCGCATGTGCTCTCGCTCTAGCCTGCCGACGGTGAAGAGCAGGTACGAAGCGAGATCCTTGGCGCGAGCGGCAACTTCAAGCGCCCTCGCGTTCGGCGCTTCGCGCGGCTGGGCGAGTACCTCGCGAAGCGACGGCTTCGGTGTCGCCGGCGGACGCTTTCGCCTGCGTCGGCGTGGAGCTGGTTTGGAAGAACTCGCGTCGCTCATGGCTCGCCACTCCCGTCGTGCGCGATCGCGCGCGCGGGCAGCCCGAGCAGTCGCACGAGCGCCTCGCCGACGATCCGCGCGACCTCGACGTCACGTGCGACCGTAGCGAGCTTCACGACTTCGGCGAACACGACGGCCGCGACCGCCCGCACATCCATCGCGCGCGAATCGTCACCGGATTCGTCACCACGACGGCCAATCGCCGCGAAAAACAGGGAGCCAACCATGGGATTTGAACCCACGACCTGCGGTTTACGAAACCGCTGCTCTACCCCTGAGCTAGGTTGGCAGCTCGCCCGGCTCGGGCGAGGGGGCGCTTGGATACCACAGCCCGTCCGTGGGTCAAGCGGTCGCTCCCGGGGGCGGCATCCGTCGCACGGCACGCGCGCACCAGCCGACCAGCGGGCGCACCAGCCGACCAGCGGGCGCACCCTGTTGTGTGCGACGCCGAGCCGCGTGGTCCCGTGCGCGGCGGCGCGCGCCGCTGGCAATGCAGATTGCGGCTCGCCGGTAGCGCGCTGGCGCAACCCTCGCGTCGCGACGAAGGGGCGTCGTCGCCAACCGCCCCGTGGCGCTTCGGCGTGCGCGACGACCCCAAGTCGACAACGCGGCCGCTCGTCGTCATGCGGGCTCGTGCGCTCGTCGCGTCGTGCGAAGCGCCCCAGAAAACATGCGATTCAGCGGTGTGACGCGGGTCGAGCGAAGGCCGAATACCAGCAACGATGTGCGAGCTACCAGCGTCGGAATCGGCACAAGAACCGCGCGAATCGGCGCGTGCAAGAGAGGGATAGTCGCATGGCGGAGACCTGCATTCGGTCGATCGGCGACGGCGTGGTGCAGCCTCTGAGGCGCGCTGGTGCCCGCACCGCGCTGCGCTGGATGGCACTTGTCGCGATGAGTCCGCTCACGAGCGCGTGCGGCGGCAGCTCCGCCGAGCCGCCCCCCTCGCCGCTGGTGAGCGTCGACCCCGGCGACGCCGGGACGATTCTCCCCGACACCTCCTACGCCCCGCTCGACGCGATCGTCGAGGTCGGCACCTGCATTCCGCTCACCTGCGCGACGGCCGGCGTCAATTGCGGGCCGATCGCCGACGGGTGCGGTGGCCTCGTTCAGAGCTGCGGCACGTGCGCCGCGCCGCAGATCTGCGGCGGTGGCGGCAAGCCGAGCGTCTGCGGCGACTCGGTCAACGACGGCGGCGGCTGCATCCCGCTCGCCTGCGCAACGGCCGGCGCGAACTGCGGCCCGATCGGCGACGGCTGCGGTGGCGTGGTCGACTGCGGCAGCTGTGCGGCCGGGCTCAGCTGCGGCGGCGGCGGCACACCCAGCGTCTGCGGCGTGCGCTACCTCGGTGCCGATGGCGGCCTCGTCGACGGCGCGACGGTATGCAAGCCCCGGACGTGCGCCGACCTGCATGCGACGTGCGGCCCCATCGGCGACGGCTGCGGCGGAATGGTCAACTGTGGTACCTGCACGTCGCCGTTGATCTGCGGCGGAGGCGGGGTGCCGAGTCAGTGCGGCAATCCGTTCGCCGTCGACGGCTCGGCCTGCGTGCCGCGAACGTGCGCGGATCTCGGGGCAAATTGCGGCCCGATCGGCGACGGCTGCGGTGGAGTCGTCGACTGCGGCACCTGTGCGAGTCCCTATATTTGCGGCGGCGGCGGCACGCCGAGCGTGTGCGGAAATCCGTACGTCGGCGACGGGGGCGCGGCGTGCACGCCGCGAACGTGCGCGGACGTCGGGGCCAACTGCGGCCCGATCGGTGACGGCTGCGGCGGCCTCGTCGACTGCGGCACCTGCGCGAGCCCGTACATCTGCGGCGGCGGCGGCACCCCGAGCCGCTGCGGCAACGCCTACGCCGACGACGCCGGCGTCGTCTGCCACCCCCGGACGTGCGCGAGCGCGAGCGCGAACTGCGGCTTCATCGGCGACGGCTGCGGCGGCGCGCTCTCCTGCGGCACGTGCACCTCGCCCGACGTGTGCGGCGGCGGGGGCGTCCCGAGCCAGTGCGGCGGCGGCAGCGTCTCGTCGTCGACCTGCACGACGCCGCTCTGCGCGCAGCAGGTCGTCTGCTCTACGGCGGGGTCCACCACGACCATCAGTGGCACGGTCTTCGCGCCGACCCCGCCCATCTACGGGTCGCCCGATCCCATCTACAACGCCGTCGTCTACATCCCCAAGAGCGGAACGGTCTCGGCGTTCTCGAGCGCGCTGTCGTGCAACCTGTGCGGCACCGGCTCCTCCACCGACGCGATCGTCAGCGCCGTCACCGGACCGGACGGGAAGTTCGTGCTGCGGAACGTGCCCGTGGGCACCAACATCCCGGTCGTCATCGAGGTCGGCCACTGGCGGCGCTTCGTCGTCGTGTCGAACGTCTCGGCGTGCGTCGACAACCCGCTGTCGGCAGCGCAGACGCGCTTGCCGCGCTGGCAGGGGGAGACGAACCCGCTCGACAACATCCCGAGCATGGCCCTCGCGACGGGCAACGTCGACGCGCTCGAGTGCGTGCTTCGCAAGATCGGCGTCGACGACCGCGAGTTCACCAATCCGGGCGGCGGCGGCCGAATCAACATGTACGTTCAGAATGGCTCTGTCATCAACGCTTCGACGCCCAGCATCGACGTGCTCATGAACGGCCTGTCGACCGCCTCGAGCTACGACGCCGTCATCCTCGCGTGCCAGGGCTTCGAGGGGACGGCGCGCTCGGCTCCGCAGCTCAGCAACCTCGTGAGCTACGCGAACGCCGGCGGTCGCGTCTTCGCGACGCACTTCAACTACATGTGGCTCTACAGCAATGGACCCTTCGCGGCGACGGCCGATTGGACGCTGACCCCCGGAAACCCGACGGGCAGCGACACGATCCCGCTCACCGGGCTCGTCGACACGAGCTTCCCCAAGGGGATCGCCTTCTCGCAGTGGCTCGCCACCGTGGGCGCGCTCGGTCCCAAGTCGCCGCCGCCCGAGGTCGACATCTACGCCGCGCGCCAGGACGTCGCCGACGACGGCGTGACGCGCCCCTCGCAGAAGTGGCTCTACTCGACGAACCCCCCCGCCGCGACGATCCAGCACCTCACGTTCAACACGCCTGTCGGCTCCAGCGGAGCCTCGCAGTGCGGTCGCGTGATCTTCAGCGACTTCCACGTCAACGGCGCGACCACCTCCGGCTCGGTCTTCCCGAACGAGTGCGCCGTCAAGCCGCTGAGCGCGCAGGAGAAGGTGCTCGAGTTCATGCTCTTCGACCTCGCGTCGTGCGTGAGCGCCGACAACGCACCGCCGACCCCGCCGCCCACCTGCACGCCGCGCACGTGCGCCGCGGTCGGCGCGACCTGCGGGCCGATCGGAGACGGCTGCGGGAACGTCCTGGATTGCGGCGCGTGCCCGCCAGGCCAGACGTGCGGCGGCGACGGCGTGCTCAACCAGTGCGGCGGCCCGACCTGCAGCCCGACCACGTGCACGAAGCTCGGCTTCGGGTGCGGCCTCGCCGGCGACGGCTGCGGCGGCACGCTCAACTGCGGTGCCTGCCCGCCGGGCCAGACGTGCGGCGGCGGCGGCGTCGCGGGCCAGTGCGGCGGTCCGACGTGCACCCCGCGGACGTGCGCGTCGGTCGGCGCGACGTGCGGCTGGATCGGCGACGGCTGCGGCGGCTCGGTCCAATGCGGTCCTTGCCCGGCCGGTCAGACGTGCGGCGGCGGCGGGGTCCCCAACCAGTGCGGCGGTCCGACGTGCACCCCGCGCACCTGCGCGTCGGTCGGCGCGACGTGCGGCTGGATCGGCGACGGGTGCGGCGGCGCCGCGAACTGCGGCGACTGCGTGTACCCCGACACCTGCGGCGGTGGCGGGACGCCCAGCGTCTGCGGTCACAACACCACCGGCGGCTGCGTGGCTCGCACGTGCGCGTCGGTCGGCGCAG
>JAJXTK010000517.1 GCA_021783935.1 Myxococcales bacterium
ATGGCGCGCGCGAGCTCGGCGGCCCGCACGAACGCCTGAAGCGCCCCCTCCGCGTCGCCCGCGGCGTGCGCGAGCACGCCGCGCGCGAGCGCGAGGCGCGCCTGACGCTCGGCGTCGCCCGGAGCGGCGCGATCGAGCGCGTCGAGCCCGTCGTGCGCCTTGCCCCGCGAGAGGGCGACCAGCGCGAGCACCTCGGCGAGCTCTGCCGCGAGCCCGCGCCCGTGCGACGCGTTGGCGGCGCCGAGCGCGCGCTCGGCGCCGTCGAGGTCGCCGGCATCCAGCGCGAGCCGCGCTCGGGTGGCCGCGAGGCGAGCGAACGACGCGGCCTCGGCCCGGTCGGCGATCGTCTTGGCGACGAGCGCGCGGGCCTCGTCGCGCTCCCCGGCCGCCCGCAGGGCCTCGGCGAGATCGGTGATGGCCTCGAGGTCGCTGACGGGGTCCGTCGCGCGCCTGCGCGCGAGGTGGATCGCGCCCCGGGCTCGGCCGGATCGTCGCAAGAGCGCGATCGCGGCGCGCTCGCTGTCGGGCGCTCCGCGCGCGTCGGCGCCGACCGCCGCGTCGAGCGCGGCGAGCACCTCCTCGTCTCCCGGCGCCATCGCGGCGCGGGCGACCAGCGCGTCGAGAAGGAGCGCGCCCGAGGCAGGCGCGTCGACGACGAAGTCGGCGGACGTCGGCGCCTCGATCGACGCCACGCGCGCGAGCGCGTCGAGCAGCGCGGGCTCGTCGTCGAGGGCCGCGGGGAGCGACCACGACGACGCGTCCGCCGCGATCACGGTCGACAGCAGCCTCGCGCGCCCCTGCGCGTCGAGGGGCGGCATGGCGCCCGCGCGGGCTGCACCTTCGCGCCCGAACAGCCCCGCGATCGCCTCGAGCAGCGGCGCGACCCACGGGGCGGCCGGCCCGCGCGGCGCGCCCCTGCCAGCCCGCGCGGCCGCCTCGATCTCCGCGCGGCGCACGAGGACGTAGGCCCCCTCGACGGCGGGGCGTCGCGAGACCCCGGCGATGCGAGCCGCAGCTGGCCGAGCGCCGGCGCTCTTCGCGGTCGCGCGTCGCGCCCAATGATCGCTCGCAAGGGTCACGCCGGCCTGCGCCGCGAGCGCGAGCGCCGTCGCGCCGAGCGCGAAGACGTCCGCTTCGGGGCCGAGGCCATCGGTCCCCTCGCGCACCTCGGGGGGCAGGAACGCCGGCGTGCCACCGGACAGCGGCGCGCCCACGGGCGCCGCGAGCCCCATGTCGATGAGGTGCACGCGCGCGCCGGCCGCCCCGTCGACCACCACGTTGGCGGGCTTCACGTCGCCGTGGCGAAGGCCGAGCGCGTGCAGCCGCGCGAGCGTCCCGCCGACGTCGCGGGCGAGCGCGTCGAGCAGCGGCCCGAGGGCGCGCGCGTCGATCGGCCCCTGCCCGAGGGGCGCCCCCTCGAGCCAGGGGAACGCCAAGACGGCGTGCCAGCCGTCGCCGAGCGCGAGGCGTCCGCCGCCCAAGGCCCGCTGGGGCGCCCCGAGCAGCGCGCGCACCCACGCCTCGTGCGCGAGGCGACGCGCCCCCTCGTCCCCAGGCGCGCGGGCGATCTTGAGCCCGATGGCGCGGCCATCGACGTCGACCGTGCGCCGCACCCACGCGGCGCCCCCGACGCCGGCCTCCACGCCGCTCGGCAGCGAACCGACTCCGCGAACGTCAACCGTTGTTGGCAGAACGTCGGCCGCTGGCATGCGGCAATTTCAGCACAAATTCACGACAGTGACAACTCGGGTGCCATGTCTGAATCACCCACGATTCCTCAATCCGCGTATCGACGGATCAGCAGCGAGAGGGCCACCGGCTTGGTCTGGGTGGCCTTCGCGACCGAGCGTCGTACGGCGAGCCTCGCCACCTCGCGCACCTCGTCGTCGGTCGGCGCCTGGGAGCTCCACGGCCAGGTCGCGAGCGCCTCGCGCACGTCACGCCGAGCGACCTCGAGCACGTTGGCGCTCGCCGCCTCGTCGAGCACGCCCCGCGAGGCCACGTCGACCGAGAGCGGCCGGCCACGCCCGTCGACCACGAGCGCGACCGCGAGCACGCCGAGCTCGCCGAGCGCCGCGCGCTCGCGCAACGTCGCCTCCGCGAGCTCGCCCGCCGCGTCGACCGGGATGCGCCCCGCGCGAAACGCGTCGAGCTTGCGCACCCCCCGATCGTCGAGCTCCGCGCGCTCGCCGTTCTCGATCACCAGCACGTCGGCGACGCCCGCGTCGCGCGCGAGCATCGCGTGGCGCTCCAGGTGGTGGCGCGTGCCGTGCACCGGGACGAACGCGGCCGGGCGCACCAGATCGATCATCGCGCGCTGCTCGTCGCGGTGTGCGTGCCCGCTCGCGTGGATCTCCGGCTCGGTCGACGCGAGGTGGACGACGCAGCCGCGCCGGTAGAAGTCGCCGACCATGCGCATGACCGCGACCTCGTTGCCGGGGATCGCGCGGCTCGAGAGGATCGCGGTGTCGCCCGGCTCGAGGCGCAGCTTCGGGTGATCGTCGAGCGCCAGGCGGGCGAGCGCGGCGCGCGGCTCGGCCTGCGAGCCGGTGGCGATCACCAGCAGCTCGGGACGCGGCACGCTCGCGGCGTTCTCGATGGGCACGAGCAGGTCCGGCGGCACCTCGAGGTAGCCCGTCTCCTGGGCGACGCGCACGTGCAGCTGCACGCTGCGTCCGAGCAGCGCGATCTTCCGGCGGGCTCGGCGGGCGATCTCGAAGAGCGCGCGGACGCGATGGACGTTCGAGGCGAAGAGGCCGACCACCACGCGCTCGCGCGCCCCCTCGATCAGCCGCTGGAGCGTCTCGGCCACGCGTCGCTCGCCGCGACCCAGGCCGGGCGAGTCGACGTTCGTCGAGTCCGACAGGAGCAGCGACACGCCGTCGTCGCCGAGCTCGCGCAGCCGCTCCATGTCGAACAGCTCGCGATCGGTCGGATCGGGATCGATCTTGAAATCACCCGAGTGCACGACGACGTCGTGGTCGTGTCGGATCGCCAACGCCGTCGCGTCGGCGATGGAGTGCGTGACGCGCACCGGCTCGATCTCGATCGTGCCGCCGGCGAGGGTGAAGGGGGTGCGCGGCCGGGTCGGGCGCAGCGACGGCTCGCGCGCGAGGCGCTCGCGATGCTCCTCGAGCCGCCTGCGCACCAGCCCGAGCGCGTACGGCGGGCCGTACACCGGCACGTCCATCCGCTGCAGCAGGTAGGGGATCGCGCCGATGTGGTCCTCGTGGCCGTGCGTGACGACCAGCGCCTCGATTCGGCCCGCGCGGTCCTCGAGCCAGGAGAAATCCGGGTGGATGACGTCGACGCCGTTCACGAGCCCAGGGAACGAGACGCCGCAATCGATGACGACGATCGGGCCCCGCTCGGGCTCGCCGAGCTCGAGGGCCATGCAGTTCATGCCGATTTCGCCGAGGCCCCCGAGCGGTGCGACGCGGATGCTCATCGCGGTCCACCATACTCGGCGCGGCGCGCACGCGCGATTGGACGCTCGCGGCGCGCGCGGCTAGTCACCGTGGCTCGCTCGCCCCACCAGGTCCGAGCCCTCGCCGAACGTGTCCTCCCCCAAGTCGCGCAAGCTCCCGGTCCCGCCGCAGTCCCAGCTCGCGAAGCTGCTCGCCGACAAGCGCGTCTTGCTGTGCGTCGGCTGCGGCGGCGTCGGCAAGACCACCACCTCGGCGGCCCTCGCGCTCGCCGCCGCGCGCATGGGCAGGCGCGTGCTGTGCCTGACCATCGACCCCGCGAAGCGCCTGGCGAACAGCCTCGGCCTCGAGCACATGACGCGCGACGAGACGCTCGTTTCGCCGGAGGTCTACGCGCGCGCGGGCATCACCGTCGAGGGCTCGCTCACGGTGATGATGCTCGACACCAAGCGCACCTTCGACGAGATCGTCACGCGGCACGCGTCGAGCGAGAAGGCGCGCGAGGCGATCCTGAACAACAAGATCTACCAGTACGTCTCGACGTCGCTCGCCGGCACGCAGGAGTACATGGCCATGGAGAAGCTCCAGGCGCTGCGCGAGTCGGGCACCTACGACCTCATCGTGCTCGACACGCCGCCCACGGCGAACGCGCTCGACTTCCTCGACGCGCCCGAGCGCATGGTCGAGGCGATCGACTCGCCGGCGATGCGCTGGTTCGTGCAGGCGTTCACCGGCAAGAGCGTCTCGCTCGGGCTGCTCGGCCAGGGCTCGCAGCTGGTGCTCAAGGCGGTCTCGAAGATCACGGGCGCCGGGTTTCTCGATCAGCTCGCCGGCTTCATCGCGGCGATCAACGACCTCTTCGGCGGCTTCACCGAGCGCGCCAAGCGCGTGAGCGAGGCGCTGCGCGGCCCGGAGGTCGCCTTCGTGCTCGTCACGAGCCCCGAGCCGATGGCGATCGAGGAGATCAACTTCTTCGCCGACCGGCTGCGCGAATTCGCGATGCCGCGCGATGTCTACGTGGTCAACCGCGTGCACCTGCCGCCCGAGCCGCTACCGAGCGATCTCCCCGCCGCGCTGCTCGGGCAAGGGCTCGAGGGCGACGCGGACTTCCAGCACGCCGTGCGCGCCGCGCACCACGAGGCCGCGCTGCTCGCCAAGCGCGATGCGAGCCACCTCGAGCGCCTGCGAATGGACCCGAGCGACCCGACGCCCGTGCTGCGCGTCCCCGCCTTCGAGACGGACGTGCACGACGTCGCCGGGCTCGCGCGCGTCGGCGAGGCGCTGGTCGGACCGACGGCGCCCTGAGCGGCGCACCGTCGCTCACTCGTAGGGGGTCTCCGGCTTCGTCGCGCCGGGCGCCGGTGCAGCCTTCGGCGCGGGGGCGGGCGGCGGGGTC
>JAJXTK010000518.1 GCA_021783935.1 Myxococcales bacterium
GCCACGCAAGACTCGCTTCCGGCTGGTGGCCCACCTTCGCCGGGCGGGATTCGTACCCGCAGGGTTCCAACGTGAGGTTTCGGTCTTGGCTACTTCATGACGTCCTCCTCACCCTGGCTTTCCCTGGCGCACAGGAAGCGCAAGCCGTCCCCCACGGATTCCAGGGCGCGAGTTGACATGACGTAGCAAGCCCGCAGTCCGACGTGGACGGACGCGGGGTCTCTACTGGATCTCCTCGTCGCGCTCCTCGACACCAAGGACCTCGCCGCCGCCTACGCGACCGACGTCTGCAAGGAGCTGACCCGCACCGAGCCGGGCGAGTGCGTCGAAGACGACATCTTCTGACCGACCGCGAACGATGATGCGATGCCCATCGCGGTGGTGCGCGGATCGCGCCGCCTCGACAGGCATCGGCGCGGCTGCGGTCGGCGCGTCGGCGTGATGGACATCGTGCAGGGCGCGGGCGCCGCCGAGGGCGACGATGGGCCTCAGGCCGGCGGCGAGGGGCGCGATGACGGCGTGATGGGCATCGTCAGGCTGTCGCGAAAGCCCGGCTGGGAGGCGGCGTGATACCATAGGTGGCACTAAGATGACGTCGAAGCGGACACTCATCGCGTTGCACGTCGCGGCTACGGGTGCGCTCTGGAGCCTGTCGTGCTCCGGCACATGCGATTATGACGCGCAGAGCCCGCCGCAGGTGGTCCTTGTGTGGAGCGTCTCGGGCTCGGGCGGGAGCGCGCTTTCATCGGGTTGCGCCGTGGCGCACGCGAAAGCGGGCGTCTACCCGGCCGTATCGGATACACCCGCGGTATCTAGCTACGCGGACGTCATCCAGTTTCACGCCAAGGTCGGCGACGTCGTCACGGTCACGGTCTTGGACTGGTTCCACCGCGTCCAATACCGTGGGCTCTGCGGACCGGAGCAACCGTCCACGGACCTCACGGATTCAACGCTCTTCTGCGGCACCTCGTCGACCGGCTCTGGGCACGGCGTGATCAACGGATGCGAGAGCGCTACCGGCTCCGCAGAGCCGGCTGACGTCATTTCGATCACGAGGGGGCCAGACACGGCCGGTTTCCCCGACATCATCTCGCTGCGCATCACGGGAACTGGCGTGTTTCACATTCTCGCTCACTCGATAACGGGTGATGCATCGCAACCGTGTTCTGCGGCGCCGAACCTAAGCGTGGCCGCGTATCCTCTGCTGACGATCCTTCCGGGCTAGGGACGGCATAACGTCAAAGCATCTCAAGCTTCCCGAGCATCACCGTTTTCCACTCGCGCTGTCGCGATCTTCCCGCATCCGGCTCTTCATGCCGTGGATTTGCCCCATGACGAAGCGCGAACGCGCGGTGGAGGCAGTGGGTAGCGCACGAGAATCTGCCCCATGCGTTCCCACGTGACCCACGAGCGCTGCGAGCGGCGCGACAGCCAGGTGCGCCACACGCGGGTGACCTCGTGGAGACACCGCGCGAGCACCTCCGGGTTCCCGGCGACGCCGTAGTACCCGTAGTGACCTCGCAGCTTCTGCAGGAGAGTTCGCCACTGCACTCCAATCGGAGAGTGCCGACCAATCTCGTCTTCTCTGGGTGCAACGTCAGCCCGCACTTCGCGAATCGCTTCGGGAGCACCTCATGGACGCGTCGCCCTTCTCGTGCGCGCGACGATGTTGCCTTCCGCATTTCCTACGACGTCGGCTCTCCCAACTACTTGATTTCGAGGCTCCATCACGCGGCCTGCATGCTCGCTGTCTACGCTTCGCAGCGGCCGTCGCCGGACGCCACGCAAGACTCGCTTCCGGCTGGTGGCCCACCTTCGCCGGGCGGGATTCGTACCCGCAGCATTCAGGCGCGCTTTGGGTAGCTGACGGCTGGAAACTTGGCCAAGTTTTCTGCGGCGATTTATGGAAACGCGCATGGAACTCGCTGTCGCGCCCTCGCCGTACCGTCCGTCGTCGCCTTCCGGCTCCGACCCGCTCGCCGCGCTCTTCGCGCCGTACGTCGAGCGCTCGGTCGTCGGGATGCTCGACCCCGATCGCATCGACATGGTCGCCGAAGATCTGCGCGCCGTGCAGCGCCGGAGAAAGCATCACGCGGGCTTGCTCGTCAGCGCGCTCGTCCTCTCGGCTTTTCGCGGTCCGTCGGACATTGAGGGCCGTTGGCTGGATGCGGCGTCGATCTACCGTGACATCGGTGGTTGCGACGGCGGCATGACGGCGTTTCGGGCGTTCGCGCGCAAGATGCTGCCCGTGATGCAGGCGATGCTCCAGCGTCGCATGAAGCAGCTCGTGGCCGAGGCAAAGACGACCGAGCTTCGAGGCAGACTCCAAGCCTTCGCCGACGTGCTGATCCCCGACGGGTGCGCCTTCAAGCTGGCCAGCGTGCTGTCTGGAATCTCGCCGGGGACCGGTCAACCCGCCGAGCTGAAGCTGCACGCGGTCTACAGCGTGAAGGCGCAGACGGCGCAGTCGGTGACGCCGACGGCCGGCAGCATTCATGACAGCGACGGGTTCTGGCCGACCTGGGAACCGGGCGCGTTGTACATCTGGGACCTCGGCTACCAGAGCGTCGATCGCTTCGTCGACGGCGCGCTCGCGGGCGCGCATCTGCTGCAACGGCTCAAGAGCAATCACGATCCGATCATCCTCGCCTCGTACGGCGCGAACGGCGCCCGGCGCGCGATTCGCAATGCCGATGGCGACCGAGTGCGACTCGAAGCCGCGTTGGCGGCCGGCATGGTGCACAAGTCCGAGCAGCTCGATCTGGATGTCGAGCTCGTCGACCGAAAGAAGCGCAAGGTGGTCGCGCGCGTCGTGTGCGTGCCGACCCAGGGCGAGGATCGATACTACCTCACGACGCTGCCCCGCGCGACCTTCTCGCCGAGTGACGTCGGTGAACTCTACCGGATTCGTTGGGAGGTAGAGCTGTTCTTCAAAAACTGGAAGGGTGGTGTCCGGATGGATCACGTGCATCGCCTCCGCAATCCCACTTCGCTCGCGGTCTCCGTCACCGCGTCGATGCTGGCTGGGCTGCTCAGTCGTGACCTTCACGTCGGGCTCGCCCACGCGACCGACGACCTCCTCGGCGCCGCCGCGCCGCCTGCGGGCGACGCGATTTCCCCCTGCGCCGCGTAGACCGCTCCGCACTGCGCTCGCGATCACGCTACAACTCCAGCGAGCGCGCCCGGCGCTTCAGGCGATCGTCCGTGCGCGCCATCGCGCCGATCGGCTCGGTGCACGCCGCGCCGCCCATCAGCTCGCGATCGACGTCCTCCGCGGCGCGCGTGACCGCAGTCGGGACCCCCACCTTCGTCCCCTCCTCGATCAGCAGCTCCGAACCAAGCCGCTCTCCGAGCCTCGCGTTCGCA
Source organism: Myxococcales bacterium (assembly GCA_021783935.1). Classification (GTDB taxonomy): domain Bacteria; phylum Myxococcota_A; class Polyangia; order Polyangiales; family JADJMO01; genus CAIXWQ01. Next base: position 3,367 of record JAJXTK010000518.1, read on the forward strand.
GCGCGACGGCCGTGCCGGTCAACAGCAAGGCGACACGGTGAACGACAACGCGCGCCTGGATGGTACCCGCGGGGTTCCAACGTGAGGTTTCGGTCTTGGCTACTTCATGACGTCCTCCTCACCCTGGCTTTCCCTGGCGCACAGGAAGGGCAAGCGTCCGCAGCGGATTCCATGGCCTGAGTCGACGTAGGGCGCGGCGGTCGTGCCCGCGCAGTCGCAGTCGACCGACATGTTCCGCAGGACATTGATGGCATGCGAGGCCCCAGCGTCGTTCGCGGCGCCGGGGCCGAGGCTTCTCGGGATGGCGGTGCCGCTGCCGTTGCCGCTGCCGCTGCCGTGGCCGTTGCCGCTGCCGCTGCCGTGGCCGTTGCCGCTGCCGATGCCGTTGCCGTTGCCGCTGTCGTTGCCGCTGCCGATGCCGATGCCGATGCCGATGCCGATGCCGATGCCGATGCCGATGCCGATGCCGTTGCCGCTGCCGCTGCCGCTGCCGCTGCCGATTCCGAAGCCGCCGACGACGCCTCCAGCAACGCCTCGACGGACGCCTCGAGCGCGGCCCAGGATGCCGCCCTCGCCAGCGGCGCCGGATCCTCCACGCGCCAAGCCTCGCCGTCGTGGCTCGGCGTCGCGCTCCTCCAAGGCCCTTCGGCTGCGGCGCCGCCTTCGCTCCTTGGCGCGCGCCCCGCTCGCTCGGCGTCCGACCATGGCCGCACCGCGCGCACCGCGCTATCGCGCGCAATCGGATGAGCGATCACCCCCCTCCGCTCCTGATCGTGAACCCGGCCTCCGGCGGCGGTCGCACCGGCAGCGCCTTCGGCGCCATGCGCGTCACGATCGAGGCCGCGCTCGGCCCGATCGACGTGCGCTTCACCAAGGGGCGCGGGCACGGCATCGAGCTCGCGCGCGAGGCGGCGATCGAGGGGCGCGAGCGCGTGATCGCCGTCGGCGGCGACGGCACGCTGCACGAGGTCGTCAACGGCGTGCTGCAGGCGGCGAGCTCCTCGGGCGCGGCGCCGGTCGTGGGGATGATCGGGCGAGGCACCGGCGGCGACTTCCGCAAGACGCTCGGCCTCGAGCACCGGCTCGATCGCTACCTCGCGGCGATCGCGCGCGACGCGCCGAGGCCGATCGACGTCGGCGCGCTGCGCTTCGTCGACGAGCGCGGCGAGCGGCGCGAGCGCTGGTTCGTGAACATCGTGTCGGCCGGCATGGGCGGCCTCGTCGACCGCTACGTCGCGGCGATGCCCGCCGGCCTCTCGGGCAAGGCCGCGTATCTTTCGGCGTCGCTCCGTGCCCTCGCGACCTGCCCGCGCGGCGCGCTGCGCTCCGAGATCGCCGACGACGAAGGCACGCGCACGCGACCGATCGCGACCTACATGATCGCGATCTGCAACGGGCGCTACTTCGGCGGCGGCATGCACGTCGCGCCGATGGCGAGGCCCGACGACGGGC
>JAJXTK010000519.1 GCA_021783935.1 Myxococcales bacterium
CGGTAGTCGCCGAGCACCTCGCGCAGCGCCTTGCCCCACTCGCCGGTGGTCACGCCGACCCGCGCGGCCGCGATCGACGCGGGCATCACGTTCTCGCCCCGCTCGAGGGCAGAACGCAGCTCGTCGATCGCCCGCTGCACCGCGCCCTGCGATCGCTCGCGACGGTGCCGCTCGAGCCGCTCGATCTGGCGCGACTCGACCTCGTGATCGACGACGAGGATGGCGCCCCCTTCCCCCTCGGTGAGCGGGCTTGCGGCAGTCTCGGTGAAGCGGTTGACGCCGACGACGACCTGTTTGCCCGACTCGATGGCGGCGAGGCGGCGCTGGTTCGACTCGACGAGCTTGCCCTTGACGTAGCCGCTCTCGATCGACGCGAGCGCGCCGCCGCGGCGCAGCACCTCTTGGATCTCGGCCCACGCGGCGTCGGCGAGCTCGCGCGTGCGCCGCTCGACGACGCGCGAGCCGTCGAAGAGGTCCTCGTGCTCGAGCAGATCGGTCTCGAAGGCGAGTATCTGCTGGATGCGCAGCGACCACTGCTGATCCCACGGGCGAGGCAGCCCGAGCGCCTCGTTCCACGCGGGCAGCTGCAGCGCCCGGCAGCGCGCGTTGCTCGAGAGCGTGACGCCGAGCGCCTCGAGCACGATGCGCACGATGTTGTTCTCGGGCTGGCGCTCGGTGAGGCCGAGGCTGTTGACCTGCACGCCGTAGCGGAAGCGCAGCGCCCGCTGGTCGGTCACCCCGTAGCGCTCGCGGCCGATGCGCTCCCAGAGGAGCGCGAACGCGCGCATCTTGCAGACCTCGTCGACGAAGCGGATGCCGGCGTTCACGAAGAACGACAGGCGGGCGAAGACGTCGGTGAGCTCGGCCTTCGGACCGAGCCGCGCGCGCGTGGCGTCGAGGATCTGGATCGCGTTGGCGAGCGAGTAGGCGAGCTCCTGCACCGGCGTCGCGCCGGCCTCCTGCAGGTGGTAGCTGCAGACGTTCATCGGGTTCCACGCGGGCGCGTTCGCGACCGTGTAGGTCACGACGTCGACCGTGAGCCGCACGCTCGCCGCCGGCGGCGCGACGTAGGTGCCGCGCGCGAGGAACTCCTTGAGCACGTCGTTCTGCGTGGTCCCCTCGAGCACGCGCGGGCTCACGCCGCGCTCCTCGGCGAGCGCGACGTAGAGCGCGAGCAGCCACATCGCCGTCGCGTTGATCGTCATCGAGGTGTTCATCTTCTCGATGGGGATCTGGTCGAACAGCGCGCGCATGTCGCCGAGGTGCGCGACGGGCACGCCGACCTTGCCGACCTCGCCGCGCGCCTCGGGCGCGTCGCTGTCGAAGCCGGTCTGCGTGGGCAGATCGAACGCGACCGACAGGCCGGTCTGCCCCTTCGCGAGGTTCGTCCGGTAGAGCGCGTTCGAAGCCTCCGGCGTCGAGTGGCCCGAGTAGGTGCGGAAGATCCAGGGCTTGTCCTTGGCCATCGCGATGCGACGCATAGCACTTCGCGATCGCGTGCGCCGCCCCGAAACAGGCGGATTTTCAGGCGTCGACGCCACCTCTCGCCCCTTGGGCCGCGCGCGCGTGGAGGCCCGGCGGCGCGTGGCCCGTTCGGTCCGCGCGCCCGTCACCGAGGCGCGTCTCGCGCATCACGAGCATTGACGGCGCGCCGGGACGAGACGACGCACGCTCGCTCGCGCCCAACCCCCCCCGCCCTTGGACTCGGAGACCCAGCATGACCACGGACGTGAAGGCCGCGACGGCGACCGAGGTGATCGCGGCGATCGAAGCGCTGTACGCCGAGGCGAAGAAGAGCGTGCTCGCGCGCGTGTCGACGGGCGGCAAGCTCGAGGCGGCGCTGCTCGACCGCCACCAGCTCGCCGCCCACGCGCTCGCGTACGTCGCGACCGAGCTCGAGGCCGCGCGGCAGCTGCTCGCGTGGTCGCAGCGCGTCGGCGGCGACCATGAGCGCGCCATCGCCCACGCCTACCTCGGCGAGCTCGCGCGCACGCTGCGGGCGAGCGTCGAGCTCGGAGCGTGCGAGAGCGTCGCGATCGAGGAGCTCGGCGTCGACCCGAGCAAGAGCGTCGGCGCCCCCGCCGTCGTCGCGTTCGCCGCGGCGCACGCGAGCGGCGACGCCTACCTGAGCATCGCGCGCGAGGCGCGGCATCGGGGAGCCGACGCGCGCGGCGGTGCGAGCGGGCTCGACGAGACGCTCGCGCAGATGAAGGCGGAGTTCAGGAGGTTCGTCGCCTCGGAGGTCGAGCCGATCGCGCAGGAGGTCCACCGCAAGGACGTGCTGATCCCGCGCGCGCTGCTCACGCACATGGCGGAGCTCGGCGTCTTCGGGCTCACGATCTCGGAGGAGTACGGAGGGCTCGGGCTCTCGAAGGTCGCCATGTGCGTGGTGACCGAGGAGCTGTCGCGCGGCTACATCGGCGTCGGCTCGCTCGGCACGCGCGCGGAGATCGCGGCCGAGCTGATCCACGGCGGCGGCACCGAGGAGCAGAAGGAGAAGTGGCTGCCGAGGATCGCGAGCGGCGAGATCATGCCGACGGCCGTGTTCACCGAGCCGAACCACGGCAGCGATCTCGCGCGCATCACCACGCGCGCCGAGCGGCAGGCCGACGGCGCCTGGACGCTCTCCGGGCAGAAGACCTGGATCACCCACGCGACGCGCGCGAACCTCATGACGGTGCTCGCGCGCAGCGACCCGAGCGAGCCCGGCTACGCGGGCTGCTCGATGTTCCTCGTCGAGAAGACGAGCGCGCCCGACGACGCGCAAGGCGACGCGATGTTCCCCGACGCGCACCTCACGGGCACCGAGATCCGCGTGCTCGGCTACCGCGGCATGAAGGAGTTCGAGCTGTCATTCGACGGCTACGCCGCGCCGGGCGACGCGCTGCTCGGCGGCATCGAGGGCAAGGGGTTCAAGCAGCTGATGGCGACGTTCGAGAGCGCGCGCATCCAGACGGCCGCGCGCGCCGTCGGCGTCGCCCAGAGCGCGATCGACCTCGCCTTCCGCTACGCCGAGGAGCGCGTCCAGTTCGGCAGGGCCATCGCCGAGTTCCCGCGCGTCGCGCGCAAGCTCGCGCGCATGGTCGTGCGCACGCAGGCGGCGCGCCAGCTCACCCACCACGCGGCGCGCGCGAAGGACCAGGGCAAGCGCTGCGATCTCGAGGCCGGCATGGCGAAGCTGCTCGCGACGAAGGCCGCGTGGGAGGCGGCCGACGCCGGGCTGCAGATCCACGGGGGCAACGGCTACGCCGAGGAGTACGTGATCAGCCGCGTGCTGGTCGACGCGCGCGTCTTGTCGATCTTCGAGGGCGCCAACGAGATCCAGGCGCAGGTCGTCGCGCGCAGGTTGCTCGAGACCTGAGCCGAGATCCCCTGGCCGCATGCCGGCCCTTCGCCGGCACCGAGGTGCCGGCCTCGATTTCGTAAGCCCCTACCGGGGCTCGCGCTTCGATCATGCAAGGAGCCCCCGGCGGGGGCTTTCCCATCGAGACCCCGGTTTCAACCGGGGGCGACGCGCTGAACGACGACGCCCCCAATCGCTCGCAACGAGGCCCCCATCATGTCCATCCGCTCCCCGAAATACGGCCGTCTCCTCTCGGACTTCGAAAAGGGCGCGACCTACGAGCACCCTTGGGACGTGACGATCGACGCCGGCACCGTCGCGCTCTTCCAGGCGTCGTTCCTCGACGCGACGCCGACCTACGCGAGCGCCGCGTTCGCGAGGGCGCTGTCGCTGCGCGATCGGCCGATCCATCCGTTCTTGCTGCTCAACCTCGGGCTCTCGTTCAGCGTCCACGACGTCAGCGAGCAGGCGATCGCGCACCTCGCGTACATCGACGTGCGCTTCCCGAACGCGTGCTACGTCGGCGACACAGTGCGCGCCTCCTCGACGGTGCTCGACAGCAAGCCCGCCTCGTCGGGCGATCGCGGCGTCGTGCACGTGCGCACGGTGCTCGAGACCAGCGAGGGGACGCCGGTCTGCACCTTCGCGCGCAAGGCGCTGGTGCGCGCCGGCAAGCTCGAGGGGCGCCCCGAGGCGCCGTGGCTCGGCCGCGCGCGCGAACTCGGCGAGGTGCCGCGGCTGCCGGGGGCGCTGCGCGATCGCGTCACGCCGCCCTCGCGGCGGGGGGGCTTCGCAGGATTCTACGAGGACTTCGCGGTGGGCGACGTGATCGCTCACGAGGTCGGCAAGACCGTCGGCGAGTCGGAGCACATGCAGCTCACGTATCTGATGCGCAACTCGCACCCGCTGCACTTCGACGAGGTCTACTGCAAGGACAACAGCTTCGCGAAGACGCGCGTGGTCTACGGCGGCCTCGTGCTCAGCTGGGTCGCGAGCCTCGCCTCGCGCGACACCACGGGCAACGTGCTCTGGGATCTCGGCCTCGACGCCGGCGCGCACCCGAGCGGCGTGGTCGGCGGCGACACCCTCTACGCGACGTCGAAGGTGCTCGCGAAGCAGGACCACGACGAGCACACGGGCGAGGTGACCTTCCGCCTCGTCGGCACCAAGAACGCGCCGGGCGCGAGGCTGCTCGCCGAGGGGAAGGATCTCTTCACGCCGGAGCTCGACAAGAAGGACCCGGCGGCGAAGGTGAAGGAGAAGTGCGTCGAGATCACGCGCACGGTGCTGATGCGCAAGGCTTAGAAGCGGCCGTCCTTCGGACGGCCTGCGCGGGGGAGCGAAGCGCCGCGCCCCCGCGTGCTCCCCCGCCGCTAGCAGGCTGTGGAGTTTCTCCGAGACAGGCCGATCATCTCCCGTGTCAATCCACGTGCTCCCACGCGATCTAGCACGGCCTGCTGACGGTCACAGT
>JAJXTK010000520.1 GCA_021783935.1 Myxococcales bacterium
GCGATCACGTGACGGTCGGCGCGGCGCGACGGCGACTGCGAGGCGTCGGGCGACGGGCGTGGCCTCACACCTCACACGAGCCCGATCTCGTCCGCTGTTCTTGACTGGTAGGCGGTTGACAAGCGCAATTAACTCCTCGGCATTCGTGGTCCCCCCAAAGACAGACTGACGCGGAACATCGCGCGTACGGCGGTCGTAGGCCGAGCGGTAGTTGTCGATCTTCGTCGACACGAAGCGCTTGCCGGTTTCGGCGTCGGCCTTGCTCCACGCGGCCATCTCGCCCATCTCGACGATCCACTTGCCCGCGAGCTGCTGGCAGGCGTCCTTCGAGTGGATGTCCCGCAGGTCATCCATGTACCACTCGCCCCCGAGTGTCGCGAACGCCTGCGACTTCCCTGCATCCTGCGGGCCGCAGAGCACCAGCATCGTCTTGACGAGGCAGCCGGGCTGCATGATGCGAGCGACTGCGGAGACCGGCCACATGCGACCAACCAGCCGGGTGTGCGGCTTGTCCTCGACGCCGAGGTGGGTACTCAGCCAGCCAGCAGAGTCGCGCGACCCGAGCCTGGAAACGCCGTCCCAGACGAGCCCCCGAAGGTACTGCCGCACCGGATGGTAGGCGTTCCTGAGCGCGGTCGTGCTGATGGCGGCGTGCGCCGCGTTCGTCGTGATCTCCATGTGGTAGTGCCGCCCCAGCCACGCGGTCAGGCGCACGTCGTCGGCGTCCGAGACGTCCTGGTCGGCGCGGAACGGGAGCCCAGGAGCGTCATCGGGATCCCACGGCGCCGCCTTCCGCATGACTACGCGGTCGCTGAACTCGTTGTACGCCAAGACCCCGGCCCACGCAGGATCGTTCGCGAGGATCGTGAGCACGTTGTCCATCGAGTTCTTCACCTTTTTTGCATCGGTACGCCGGAGCCTCGACTTCCACGCGGCGTTCGAGGAGTCGGCGGCCTGCGCATGGCGTCCGAGCCTCTCGGCGAACGCCGTGGCGGCCTGCTGCACGGCCCTCTTTCCGAGGCCGAACGTCTTCAGGATGGCGGCGACCTGATCGATGACGATTGGGCCGCCCTCGTGAATGATGGCCTGCACGGTCACATCCTTCAGGAGGCGCGCGACGGCTTCATTGCGATTCGGAGCTGTCGCAGCGGCGGCAACCCGAGCGAGCGGGTCAGCCGGAACGGCGTCGTCCACCAGCGTCTGGAAAGCCGGAACGCCGTTCCGTGCAATGTGGTCGTCGGGCCCTTGGTCGGTCTTGAAGTAGGGCCGCCCCGCCTCAGGGTCGCTCTGGGCCGGATGACCGTAAGGGATCTGGACGAATCGAACGTCAGCGCCCTCGTGAAGAAGGCCGAGCGCGAGTCGGGCGGCTCCGAGCGCGACCATCGGGTTGTCGGCCAGGCTTGCGTCGAACACGACGTAGACCGTGCGTTTCGCCCACTGGATGAACGCCATCTCCTTCGAGATGAGGACTTCGCCGAGGGCCTCCAACGCCTCCCGGTCGTTCGCCCCAGCCAGGACGCCGCCGAGGCCGATCGCAGGGAAACCGTTGGCAGTCAGCGAAAGCGCCTTGAACGGTGCTTCGACGATGAAGATCGGCTTCGTCGTGTCCGTCGCGATCCCCGAGACCTCGGGCGGGATGTAGGGGATGACGGGCACCCCCTTCTGGCAGATGTACCTCGGGATGGTGACTGTGGCTTCCCCGTGATGCGACCCGTCCACCGGCCCCGGCAACGTGACCTCGGTGTTGTCGACCCTGATGCGGCACCTCGGGATGCCATCGATCGCCGTGTTCGGGTACGGGATGATGATCCCGCGCGCGCCGCTGTAGAGCGGGAGATGCGGGTAGGCCGCCGCTTGCTTGTACTTGGCGAGATGCGCCTTCAGGACGCTTATGTCGACCGACCGGAGGCCGTGCTTGAGCGCGAACTCGACGGGGATCGCGCGTGCCTTCAGCACTTCGATGTGCGCTGCCCAGAGCTTGGGGGCGTTCTCGTTCTGCCCTTCGGTGCTCGGCACCGATTCGGGCGCGTCCGCGGTCTCGGTCGTCGGCGTGTTCTTCTCGACGGGCTCGGCGCTCGCCGCCGACTCGGGCGCGTTCGCGCGCTCCGGTGTAATGTGCTCCATGATCGTCCTCTTCATCGCAGGGGTCGGTCGAGGGCCTGGGCGCGGAGGAAAGCCGCGACCCGGGCTCGCCACTTCTCAGGGCCGGAGCCCCTGGGCGCGCTCGTTGTCGAGGCGGGCGAGAAGCCGCTCGGGGTCGCCGTCGAGCCCTTCGCGCACGAGGAGCTGCACGAGCGCGTGGAGCGAGGCGAAGGGGAATCGCTGCCGCAGGACGGCGATCTGCGCCTTGTCCTGCTCGCTGAGGTTGATGGTGATCTTGTTCGGCATGGCCATCTCCTTCGAGCACGGCCAACACGGCCGCCGCTCTCATAGGGCAGGCCGTACAAGTAGATTATGCGATCGGCCTCCGAAGTCGGTGGCGGTAACCCCCGCAAACCAAGCTCGCGATGACACCTCAGCCTTCGAGAGCGAGATCGCGGCAACTCGACCCGATCGGCAACTTCTACTTGTACGGACGCCTCACGTGAGGCCCCGCACACCATGACTATGCCCCGCCGCCCGTCTCAGCCCGCCGCGGCAGTCGTGCTACCGCTCCGCGCTCTACATGAGGGACGCGAGCCTGTAGTCGTGCGTAGGCCCGGGGCGCCCCGCCGAATCGAGCGGGCTCCGACGATTCGGGAGGCCGACTATCACGAGACCATCGCAGCCCAGGCCGATCGCGCGATCGCGGAGGACGGGCTCGTCGTGGCGTCTTTGGGTCTCCCCGATCCCAAATACCTGATCGAGGCAACCATGCGGGAGGTCGCTGTCGAGGCTGCCGCGCTTCGATTCGATCGCGAGAGCGCGGTTCGCCACGGGCGGGCCGACGCTGAGCGAATCTCAAGCCGAAGGGTGCAGGCGCTACTTCGAGTTGCCGAACTCGCGGTACTCAAGGAGCATCTCCGGCGCGACTCTGGGGACCTCAATCCCGCCCATGTCACCCAGGCCGTCGGGATGCTGCTCGATACCGTGCGTGAGGTCGTTGAGGACTGCGCCGAGCCCGGGGTCGCGACCATGTTCATGTCGCGGCTGTTCGAGAAGATGAGGGCAGCCGACTTCCCGTCGTCGGTCACCCGTGCTGGGACCTCGACGTGATCATCGCGGTCGTCGTGGGCGCGGTCGTCGGCGCGATCTTCGGCGTGGTCATCACGAGGAGGTAGGTGTCCCCTCGGGCTCGTCGTCCGGGGCCTCGCCCCGCTCGGCGGCTTCTGCCGCCTCCAGCGCGTCGCCCCGGGCGCACAGGGTCTCCATGTCCCGCTGGAACTGCGTCTTCTCCATCTGGAAGGGGTTCTGGTCGTCGATCGCGTTGGCCACTTCGCAAACCAGATCCTCGGCAGCAGCGACGTCCTTCAAGGTCAGGCGCTTGAAGTGGCCCAAAGGAGCGGCGATCGCCTTGTACATCGGGTGGTCCTCTCGCTGATGGCTCTTGAGGTACCGGACCGCGTACTCGACGCGCGCGACGTACCCGCGCTGCTCGTCGAGAACCTTCTCGACGCTGACCTCCATCGCACCCCGCATCCCGAGGACATGCGCGTCGCTCTCGGCGAGCACCTTCGCCATGATGTTGACGGGAATGCCCGAGTTCAGCTCCTGAATCCGTTGGGTCGTGAGGTTGCGCCAGGCCATCATGCGCTTCAGGTCCGTCTCTTCGGCGAAGACGTCGAGCGTGAGAAGAGCGCCGTTCGGCTGCTGAGGGGCGTCGGTGAGAGATGGCTGCTCGGTCGGCGTGTCTGCGACCACGGACTCGGGCACGGGCTCCGGTTCCGTTTCGGGCGGCGTAACCTCCGGTGCGAGAGGCGGACACTCGGCTGCGGGGGCGACGGGCTTCGGCGCCCTCTTCGTCTCCTTCGGGGTTCGAGCCCGCGTTCCAAGTTCGCCCGCGACCTTGCGGACCTCACCCACCGTGAGCCCCTGCAACTCGGGGTACACGTCGACGTAGCCCTTGGGGACCGCCTGCTCGGGGCGCAGCTTCCCCATGCCGTTCACCTCGTCGAGAAACGACATCACGACCGCCCTGAACGGCGCGTCCTTGGCTGCGCGCTCTTCGATCGAGGCCGCCCGGTTGAGCGCGGCCTTCGCCGCTTCGCTGCCGCCGATGTCGTACGCGGCGATGGCGGCCTCGCGACGCTTCGGGTCTGGCTCACGAGCGACCCCGAGCATCATCGCAAGGTTCTCCTTGATGGCGCTACCCGAGATGCGATCCCGCGTGGCCGCATCGACCTTGGATAGGGCAAGGTAGTCGTACACCCAGGTCTCCGACCTGTTGAAGCGTCTCGCCATCATTGGCACGAAAGTCTCAGTCGACTGAGGGTTTCGCTTTCCGTGGCCGGTCTTGGTCTCTTGCTCGTGCAGGATCTTCGCCTCGGCGAAGAGTTCCGCGATTCGGAAGTGCTCGCGAAGCACCGAGGTCGTCAGGGCATCCAGTCCCCGGAGCGCCGCGTCGATCTCCGCGAGCACGTTCTCGGTGGTCGTCGTCGTGTTGCTCGTCGGCGCCTGCTCGGGTGCCGCTGCCTCGGGCAGTCGTTCCAGCGTCGTGATCGTCTTGGCGCGCGCGCCGTCGTTGCGCTCGACGCCGAAGATGTCGGCCGTGATGTCTGCGACGGTGCGGGCCATCACGGGGTCTCCCCAGCGGGTTCGGCGAGCTTGCGTTCGCAGAGATCAACGGTGGACCCGTTGGCCTTGAAGCCCGCCGCGAGGGCCGCAACGGTCTGAG
>JAJXTK010000521.1 GCA_021783935.1 Myxococcales bacterium
TGTGCTCGCTCTTCGAGGCCGCGGCTGCCCGCCCCGCACGGCCGAGCAAGGAGCCGCCCCCCTCGGCCGGCGCCAAGGCGAGCGCCCAGCCGAGCAACCCCGTGACCGTGATCCGAGAGGAGCTGACCCCCGACCGCGGCACGGTGCACCCCGAGTACGCGGCCTGCCCTGCTTCGATCGCCCTCGACGCGCTCGACCCGGAGACCCTCGTCACCCAGGTCCGGCAGCGCTGCCGCAACCTGCGCGTCCCCGCGAACGCGACGCCCACCGAGATCACCCCCGACGACGTGCTCGTCGCGATCTGCGTCCGCGAAGTCACGGCGATCGCCCCGGCGCAGTGCGGGATGAAGGTCGCCGCGGTGGTCCCGACGAGCGACGGCGCGAGCACCTCGGTGCCGCTGACGCCGCAAGGCGCGCTCTCTGTCGCGCTCCGCGCCTCCAAGGTCGAGGCGCTCTCGGAGCTCGAGAGCGGCGCCCCGTTCTCGCTCGCGATCACGACCCAGACGGCCTCGACGAGCGGCCTCGACCTCCGCACCGCGCGAAGCCCCCTCGTCTTCCACCGAGACTTCGTGGCCTACGGCAAGGGGCGCTGGTTCTGGCTGCCGACGCCGATGCTCACCAGCGATCTCACCTCGAAGGCGGGGGGCTACCGGCTCGGCATCACGCCGATCGCCGCGGCCGTCGGCACGCGCTGGTACCCGACCACGACCCGAGACTACCTCGGTGCGAGCCTGTTCGTCGGCTGGAACCTGCTCGTGCCGAACGACACGCAGAGCCTCACCAACGGCACGTCGGTCCGCATCAACTACAAGGCGATGGGCGGCGGCGTGCTCTTCGACCTCGCGGGCTTCGTCGGCGTCGGCGTCGGCGTCGGTCACACCTTCACGATGGACGACCGCACCGACTTTCGGACCTGGCTCTACGTGGGCCCGCGGACGCTGAAGTTTCTAGGCGATTTGTAGCCTCGCCTCGGGATCAGTCGCCGCCGCTCCCCTTGAACTTGTCGTCTTCGTCGGCGAACAAGACGTTGAAGGACGTGAGCGAGCCGTAGCAGCCGGTGATGTACGACTGGAGGTCGAGCTTCTCGTCGTCGGCGAGCTTCGACGCGTTGATCTTCTGCTCGAGCACGCGCAAGCGATTGCGAACCATCACGATCTTGTGGAACAGGGTGTCGATCGGCATCCCCTTGTCCTGCACCCCGGGCTTGCCCGGCCGCAGCACCAGCTCGCCGCCGCGCCACCTCTCGGCCGGCGCCACGGGCGAGAGCCCCGTCTCCTCGCGGATCACCCGTCGCAGCATCTTCTCGAGATCCGTCACGTCGCCCTCCAGCTCCAGATCCGCAAAGCTCAGCGCGCGCTCCGGCTCCGGCTCGGCCTCCGTCGCGCGCGTGGGGCTCGAGGCCGGCCGGCGCTCGCCGGGGACGCGGCCGCCGCGGAAGAGGTGGTCGCTCTGGCAGTAGCCGCACACGACGCGCAGGATGCTCCCCTGCGCGTCGACGGCGATCACCCGGTGGTCGCGCGGCTCCTTGCAGACGCGGCAGAAGTCCTCGACCGAGTCGCCGGCGCGATGCGGGGGAGCCACGCGCGCACTCGAGCGCAGCGGGCTCGGCGTGGCAAGAAGCCGCGGCACGCCCACCAAACGCGCGACGCCGGCGCAGGGAGCGTCTCCCGTGCGCCGGCGCCTCGACGACGCTCGCGCTCGATCAGCTCGGGCGCTTGCCGAAGCTGCGCTCGAAGAGCGCGGTGATCGCGGCCTGCCCCTGCTCGGTGAGCTTCTGCGTGCCGAGGCCGGCGAAGCTCTCGGCCTCGATCTTCGGGTCGTGGGCGATCTCCCACGCGGTGCCGCTCCAGCGGAACCAGCCGTTGCGGTTCTGATCGAACACGAAGAGCGGCTTGCGCCACAGGCGCGCCAGCTCCGCGCCCCACCCGGTGCCCCCCTTCACGTGCCCGTCCGGCTGGATGACGCCGACCACGAACACCTGGCTCGCGTTGGAGACCTGATGCCAGATGATCTGCAGCACGTTCCGGATCAGCGGGATCTCGCTGAGGATGCGGTCGAGCCGCCGCGAGGCGTAGACGAGGCTGAAGTCCCCCTTCTTGAGCTCCTGCTCGTCGAGGACGACCACGCCGCGCCTTCGCTCGAGCATGGTGTGCCCGGCGAACGAGAAGTTCGTCTCCGCGATGCCCCACGCCTCCGCGGCACCGCCGAACGCCGCCTCGGCGCCGCGGCCGCCGCCCGAGAACAGGCGGAACTGACGCGGGTTGGCGGTGCGGTCGCCGGCCGGAGGCAGATCCTCGTCGATGACTCGCATCGAGTGCGGATCGAGCCGCAGGTGCAGCTGGGTGAGGTCCTTGTTCTGGTGGTCCTTCACGAGCCGCAGACGGATCGTGTTCTTCTCGGCCTCGAGGAAGACGACGACGGCGACGTTGTCGATGTGCCGCGCGATCGACGGCGGGTAGCCCACCGCACGATCGTCGCTGCCCGGCGCGGTCGCCGAGATCCACATCTCGACCCCCGACTCCTTCGCGAGGTCGTGGAGCGAGTCGACGGCGGCGTCGGTCGCGTGGCCGAAATCGAAGCCATCGATGATGATCACGTCCGGCTCGAAGTGCGCGACGTCGCGCGCGAACTTCACCGTCTCGAGGATCTTCGACGTGGTCGTCGGCCCCTTGGGGTGCTGAAGGAGCGAGTAGATCTGGCGGTGGCGCTCGATGTCGGCGCGCTCGGCGTCGACGTGCTCGAGGCGGTTGAGGACGGCGAGGTCGTGGAAGATCTCGTCGTAGTAGGCGCGCACGTGATCGGCGGCCTGCTCGTGCGAGATGTGCAGGACCTTGCGATCGCGCATCAGGTCGTCGAGGGCGATCTGCACGAGCATCGCCGTCTTGCCGACCCCCGCGCGGCTGAGGACCACGCCGATGTTGCCGCGGCCGAGGCCGCCGTGCATCGACTTCTCGAAGACCCGAAGCGGGCTGTGCTCGTTGACGTCTTTCCGGTACATGGCCGCCCTCACTTGGCCTTCTTGGCCTGCTCTTCGCGGTGCTTCTTGATGAGCTCTTCGGCGAGCGCGCCCGGCAGCGGCGCGTAGCGCGAGAACTCCATCGTGAACTCCGCCTTGCCCTGGGTGGCGCTGCGGAGGACGGTCGAGAACCCGAACATCTCGGCGAGCGGCACCTCGGCCTCGACGCGCGAGAAGCCGTCGCCCTCGGTCGTGCCGACGATGATCCCGCGGCGCTGCATCAGGATGCCGACGATGCCCCCTTGGAACTCGCTCGGCCCCTCGGCGGCGACCTTCATGAGCGGCTCGAGGATCTGCGGACCGGCCTTGCCGTACGACTCGCGCCAGGCGCCGCGCGCGGCCTCCTGGAAGGCGATGTCGCTCGAGTCGACCGCGTGGGCGCCGCCGTCGTTCAGCGTGATCGACACGCCGGTGACCGGCGCGCCGATGAGCTGCCCCTTGGCGAGCATCGACTTGAAGCCCTTGTCGACCGACGAGATGAACTCGCGCGGAATGGCGCCGCCCGTCACGTCGTCGACGAACTGGTAGGGCCCCTCGGCCCACGGCTCCAGGAAGCCGGCGATCTTGCCGTACTGCCCCGAGCCGCCCGTCTGCTTCTTGTGCGTGTAGGCGTAGCTGGTCTTCTTGGTGATCGTCTCGCGGTAGGCGACGCGGGGCGGGCTGGTGACCACCTCGGCCGAGTACTCGCGCTTCATGCGCTCGATGTAGACGTCGAGGTGCAGCTCGCCCATGCCGGCGATGATCGTCTCGCCCGTCTCCGGATCGGCGCCGACGCGGAAGGTCGGGTCTTCCTTGGTGAAGCGGCGCAGCGCCTTCGACATGTTCGTCTGCGCCTTGGTGTCCTTCGGCGTGACGGTCAGCGAGATGACCGGCTCCGGCACGAACATCGAGGTCATCGCCACGTTGAGCGTGCCGTCGGTGAACGTGTCGCCCGAATTGCAGTCGATGCCGAAGATCGCGACGATGTCGCCCGCGGTCGCGCTGTCGATGTCCTCCATCTCGTCGGAGTGCATGCGGACGAGGCGGCCGACCTTGTGGCGCTTGCCGGTGCGGGTGTTGGTGATCTCCTTCCCCTGCGCCAGGGTGCCCTGGTAGACGCGCAGGTAGGAGAGCTGGCCGTAGCGGCCGTCCTCGAGCTTGAACGCGAGGACGACCGTCGGCTTCGACGCGTCGCTCGAGAGGTCCGTCTTGGCCTCCTCGCGATCGAGGTCGACGCACTGGTTGGTGATCTCGCCCGGGTTCGGCAGGTACTGCGTGACGCCGTCGAGCAGCAGCTGCACGGCCTTGTTCTTGTAGGCCGAGCCCATCATGACGGGCGCGATCTGCAGGTTGATCGTCGCCTTGCGCACGGCGGCGCGGATGAGCGCCGGGGTGACCTTCTCCTCGAGCATCGCCTCGGTGAGCTCGTCGGAGAACATCGACACCGCGTCGAGCATCTCGTCGTGGCGCTGCTTGGCCTCGGCCTGCATGTCGGCCGGGACCGGGCCCTCGACGATCTTCTCGCCGTTCGGCCCCTCGAAGCGGAAGGACTTCATCTCGACGAGGTCGACGACCCCCTCGAACTTGTCCTCGAGCCCGATCGGCAGCTGCAGGAGCACCGGGTTGAGGTTCAGCTTCTCGCGCAGCTGGTCGCGCACGCGCAGCGGATTGCCGGCGGCGCGGTCGCACCTGTTCACGAACGCGATGCGCGGGACGCCGTAGCGGCGCATCTGGCGGTCGACGGTGAGCGACTGCGACTGCACGCCGGCGACGGCGCAGAGCACCAGGATCGCGCCGTCGAGGACGCGCAGCGCGC
>JAJXTK010000522.1 GCA_021783935.1 Myxococcales bacterium
CCGGCCATTCGTCGAGCACGTCGCCGCGCAGGCGCAGCGTGCGGAAGCGGTGCTGGGCCGGCAAGATCACCTCGGCGCCGGCGTTGTAGGCGGCGTTCCAGATCCCCGATCGCTGAAAGCAGCGCCCCGGCTAGTTGCACGAGGCGTCGGTGACCACGACGTGCTTCGCGCCCGCCTCGAGGCAGGCCTTCACGACGGCCGCGACGACCTGCGGGTTGGTGTTGGCCGCGTGGTAAGGGGTGCGATCCCAGCCGATGTTCGGCTTGACCGCGACGACGTCGCCGCGCGAGACGAAGCGCTTCATGCCCCCCATCGCCTCGAGCGCCGCGGCGACGAGCTGCTCGGGGGTCGCCGGCTGCTCCCCCTCGTGCTTCGGCGCGCCGCGCACGATCGCCATGTCGAGCGGGCCGGGGTCCGTCGAGCGGAAGTCGCGCACGACGCGCTGCCCCTCGGCGAGGTGCTGGCCGTAGCCCCCCTTGTCCCAACGCCATCGCGCGAGCGCCGCGCTCCCCGCGAGCGCCCCCGCGGCGGCGCCGAGGCGGACCATCGCGTCGCGGCGCGACGGGGGCTCGCGCGGCGTCTCCGAGACGGTGGGCTTCGTTTCGTCGTGCTTCGACATGGACCGGCGTCGCAGCCTAGCAGGCTGTGGAGCTTCTCCGAGACCGGCCGATCCTCTCCCGGGTCATGCCGCGATCTCCCGCGCGATCGACCACAGCCTGCTGACGGTCACCGTTTCCGCAGGCCGTTTCTCAACGGCCTGCGAGCAGGCCGCTCAGTTTCTTCGGTACTGCCCGGGCCTCTCGCGCGCGAGCCGCGGACCTGCCGAGCGAGCGACGCGGTCCGCTGTCGGTCACGGCTCGCGCGAGCCTCCGCCGCGGTGGCGCGCGGGGGCGGCGAGCTCCACCGTTCGGTCGAGCCTACGATTGGTGGAGCTCGCTCGGCGCGACGGCGCGAGGCCGACGCGCGGACGCGACCTTGCGCGCTCGCCCGAGGCGTACTGGGATGCGCTCCGCATGGCGGACCACGGCGCGAAGGGGCACGTCGGCGTGATGGTCGAACGGTCGGTGGTGATGGTCGCCCCGACGGGCAAGCGCCGCGAGGCGACGCTGCAGGTGCGCACGTGGAACGAAGGGGAGCGCTTCGTCCGCGCGGTCAAGCGGCTCGGGCTCTTCTGGGGGGCGGCCGTCGTCGCCGCGATCATCCCCCCGCACTGGCCGTGGCTGTCGATCTGCCTGCTCGTCGGCCCGATCGCCGCCTACGTCACGTGGAACCAGCCCGGCACCGTGCAGGGGCGCGAGGTCGAGTGCCCGAACTGCGGCGCGGCCGTGGCGTTCGAGGAGCAGGCCGAGCACTGGCCTGCGGCGGCGCGGTGCGCCGAGTGCCGCGACGTCTTCTCGATCGAGCTGGCGGCGGAGGCCGCGCAGAAGAGGTGAACTTTTGAGCGTTCGACGCCGACGACGCGCCGTACGCTACGAGCGCGCATGCGAGCCCGCTTCCGAACCGTCGCGCTGTTAGCCGCGCTCTGCCTCGCCCCCGGCTGCCGGTGCGTCGTCTGCAGTCCGAGCCGAGACCCGGCGCTCGAGACGCAAGCCTTCGGCAAGGTCACGGCCGAGCGCCTCGATCTCGCAGCGTTTCTGCCGCTCGCGCGCGCCGCGGTGACGCGGGCCGATCGCGGCTCGTTGCCCGCGCGACCGAACCTCGCGGGCCGCCGCGTCATCGTGACGCTGCACCCGAAGAAGGGGGCCCCGGTGCTCGGCAGCGCGAACGGCCCGACGCTCGAGGCGGCGGTCGTCGCGGCCGCGGAGTCGATCCCCGAGGCCCAGGTGCCGAGCGTCCCCTTCCGCCTCGAGCTGCAGGCGCTCACGGGGGTCGAGCCGATCCGCCTCGGCACCAAGGCCAAAGGCGACGCCGATCTCGAGGTCGAGCCGCAGGATCTCGGCCTCTACGGCTACGCCTACGCAGCGCGCGATCAGGCGCTCGGCTTCCTCGCGCCGGACGAGGTGCTGCTCCACCACGCGTTCAAGAGCGGCAAGGCCCACCTGCTCGTGCGCGAGAGGCTGCTCGCCCCGATGCTCGCGCGCGCCGGCGTCGACGAAGAGGCGCTGGTGCAGCGCAAGCCCTATCGCTTCCGCACCCAGGCGGTCATCGAGGCGAGCCCGGGGCAAGGCTCGATCGCGCTGCTGCGCGATTGGCCCGAAGGGCAGCCCACCCCGACCCCCGAGGCGCTGCTCGCCGCGGTGCGCGCGGGGGCCGACTACCTCTGCCGCGTGCTCTCGCCGCAAGGGAGGTACGTCTACCTCTATCGCGCCGGCGAGGATCGCGACGACGCGAGCTACGGCAACCTTCGCCACGCGGGCACGACCTACGCCCTGCTCGAGGCCTACGACGAGCTCGGCGATCCGAGCTACCTCGCCAAGGCCGACCAGGCGCTCGCCTTCCTGCGCACCCGCCTGCGCCACGAGCGGGACGCGTCGGGCGCGCCGATGGCGTACCTCATCGACGGCGAGGGGGAGGAGCAGCAGAAGGTCGGCGGCGCCGGGCTCGCGATGATCGCCTTCCAGAAGCGCATCACGGCGACGCACGGCGCCGGCGGCGGGGCGAGCGCGCCGAGCGACGCCGAGCTCGAGGAGCTGCGCGCGCTCGGGCGCTTCATCGTCCACCAGCAGTATCCTGACGGGCACTTCCGCGCCAACGCCGACGTCGAGGCCGAGACGGGCGAGCAGCGCAAGGTGAAGAAGGAGGTCATCTACTACGCGGGCGAGGCGATCCTCGGGCTCGTGCGCCTCTACGCCGTCGACCCCGATCCGCGGTGGCTCGACGCCGCAAAGAGGGGCACCGACTTCGTCGCCAAGGTGCGCGACGCGAAGCTCTCGATCGAGCAGCAGGAGCACGATCACTGGATCTCGTACGCGATCGACGATCTCGAGCGCCGCGCGCCCGATCAGGCCTACGTCGATCACGCGTGGAAGATCGCCAAGGCGATCGAGCTTCGGCAGTGGAAGGCCGACGACGCCCCCGCCCCCGACTACGTCGGCGCCTTCTACGCCGTGGCCCCTTCGACGCCGGCGAGCACGCGCCTCGAGGCGTACGCGGCAGACATGGAGCTCGCTCGCCACCTCGGCCAGGACGAAGGGTGGCTCCTGGGGCCGGCGAAGGCGATGGCGGCGTTCACGCTGGCGCAGCAGTACGACGACGCGCGCGGCTTCGCGGTGCCGAACCTCGACAAGGCCCGCGGCGGCGTGCGCGAGAGCGTGCTCGTCTTCGACGTGCGCATCGACTACGTGCAGCACGCGATGAGCGGCTGGCTGCACCTCGCGCGGCTGATGCGCGACCCCGCCTACGGCAAGTAGCGCCGCGGCCGAGCGCGCCGAGGGGGACTCCTAGTAGTGCCGCTCCGCCGCGCCGACCTTCCCGCGGAACTCGCGATACAGGAAGACGAAGTACGCGACGGCGAGCGCCATCGCCGGGATCCACACGAAGAGCCCGCGCGCCAGCGAGCGCGGCGAGGCGGCGGCGCCGAACGCGTCGATCGTGAACGCGGCGCTCAGGGTCGATCGGAGGATGACCGGGAAGAGCGTCCCCGCGGTGGCGAGGAGCATCGCGACGATGAGCCCCGAGGAGGCGAGGAACGCGAGCAGATCGCGGCCGCGGCGCAGCGCGGCGAGGGCCACGAGCGCGCACGCGAACGCGACGACGGGGAGCGGCCAGAGCACGGGGCGCCGAAGGAAGCTCGCGAAGAACGGGCGCTCGAGCCACGCCGTCGCGATCGTCGCGGCCACGCCGAGGCCGATCACGATCTGCCAGAGCCGGCTCGCCGCCGCGCGGCTGCGCTCCTGGAGCGCGTCGCTCGTCTTGAACGCGAGGTAGGTCGCGCCGTGCGCGCCGAGCGTCGCGAGCGAGAAGACCCCGAGCAGCGCGGTGTAGGCGTCGATCGCCCCCGCGCGCGACCCGTCGACGGCGAAGAGGTCCTCTTCGAAGAAGCCCGAGTCGTCGAGCGGGACGCCCCGCACCAGATTGCCGATGGCGACGCCGAGCACGATCGCCATCGCCGCCGAGGCCATCGAGAAGGTCGCGTCCCAGCCGGCGCGCCAGAGCGGGTTCTCGAGCTTCGAGCGGAATTCGATCGAGACGCCGCGCAGCACCAGCAGCCACAGCACGATCATCAGCGGCAGGTACAGCCCGCTGAACGACGCCGCGTAGGCGCGCGGGAAGGCGAAGACGAGCACGCCCCCCGAGGCGATGAGCCACACCTCGTTGCCGTCCCACACCGGGCCGATCGCGGCGAGCACGTCGCGGCGCTCCTCGTCGGTGCGCGCGACGAACAGGTGCACGATGCCGGCGCCGAAGTCGAAGCCGTCGAGCACGGCGTAGGCCACGAGCATCACCGCGAGGATCGCGTACCAGAGGGTCTCCATGGCCGCCTCCTCAGTGCTCCGACGCGGCCGACTCCGGGCCGCGCGCGATCTGTCGACCGACCAAGAACAGGAACAGCACGCCGAGCAGCAGGTAGAGCCCCATGTAGCCGATCGTCGAGAAGGCCACGTTGCCGGCGGCGACGCGCGGCGAGGTGCCGTCGGCCGTGCGCAAGAGGCCGTAGACGAGCCACGGCTGGCGACCGAGCTCCGCGGTCATCCACCCCGCGGTGGTGGCGATGTAGGGGAACGGGAAGGCGAGCATCAGCGCCCAGAGCACCGGCCGATTGCGGTGCAGCGTGCCGCGCAAGAGCAGCAGCGCGGCGAGCCCCATCAGCGCGAGAAACAGCGTCCCGAGCCCCGCCATCACGTGGTAGGCGAAGATCGGA
>JAJXTK010000523.1 GCA_021783935.1 Myxococcales bacterium
ACGTGCTCGACACGCTTCGATCGTACTGCGCCGCCGCCTCCCGCTCCCTTCCCCCGCACCGCGGGGGAAGGGCTGGGGATGGGGGCTGTTAGAACGCGACCACTCGCTCAGCAGGAGAACCACACCCAGCTGCACTTGCCGTCGTGATAGCAGGGGTCGCCGACATTGGCGGGCTCGCTCGCCGGACACGGCTGATGGCACGAGGGGTAGCTGATGGCCCAGTACGAGGCGGTCGCGCTGCAAAGCGCGGACGCCTG
Source organism: Myxococcales bacterium (assembly GCA_021783935.1). Classification (GTDB taxonomy): domain Bacteria; phylum Myxococcota_A; class Polyangia; order Polyangiales; family JADJMO01; genus CAIXWQ01. The sequence goes on from JAJXTK010000523.1 coordinate 258, forward strand.
CCCGCAAGGCGTCGACAACGTGCAGCGAATCGGTCCGTCGCAAGGGGCTCCGTCGATCGGCACCGTTGTGCACGGCAGGCCGCAGGAATGGTCCTCCACAACCCATCTCGAACCGCTGCAGGTGGCGACGTACGAGAATCCACAGGAATTCGTGTATCCGCACGAGCGGGTGGCGGGCCCGCAGCACGTTCCATCGGCGGGCGGCCCGGGGGGACAGTCGGAGCCGCCGAATCCGTTGCAGTCGGCTGGATGCGAATCCACCAATGCGTCGGACTGCGATCCTCCGGACACGTCGGACGTGTCCATGCCGACCATGCTGTCATCCAGCCACGAAGAGTCCAGTGCATCGGCGTCCGACGGGGCCGTGTCGATGCCGGACGATGTGTCCGCCAGCGCCCCATCGAAGCTGGAGCCCGCCACGCGGCCGCCGCAATCCGAAAGCAGAACGAGCGCCAACGTCAGCAACGGGCGAGCCGCGGTCGACGACGGAGGGCGCGCGGGACTCACATGCCCTCGTTCGCGCGCCTTTCGACGCAGTTGATCACCGCAATTGCCTCCACCCGAGCTCCGCCTGAAACCGATGGGAACATGAGCTCCGTGGCGCAACCGGTCCGCAGTGACGTGTCGAGAATCGTGTGAAGGTCGGAGGCCGCCATCGCTGGACTTTGCCCGTTCCATCCCGACGGCGCTCGCCTCACGACCCGCACAAGTACTCCCGCCCCTCCACGAGCCCCAGCGCGTCGAGGTGCGCGCGCACGAGATCGCGCGCCCCGACCGCGCCGACCGCGACCACGATCGTCTCCCCGCGCGCCGCGATGGCCCGGGCCCCGTCGGGCGCGTGCGGCGAGAGGGTCGGGGCGCCGCGCGCAGGGCGGCCGATCTTGCGCGGATCGATGTCGTAGAAGCGACGCGCGCGTAGGCCGTGCGGCTCGAGCGCGCGGGCGAGGCGCTTGCCCGTCTTGCCGGCGCCCCAGATCGCGATCGGCTTGCCAAGGGCTGCCAGGCGCCGCGCGAGGAACGGCGCCTTCGCCTCGGGGAAGCGCGCGAGGTCGTAGCGCGCGTCGGCGAAGGTGGCGCGCCCCTGGCGATGGCGCCACCGCAACAACGTCTCGGGCAGCTTCGCGATGCCGGCGCCGGCCGCGTCCAAGCGAAGCCAGAGGTCGTAGTCCTCGGGCCCGTCGACGTCGCGATAGCCGCCGACGCGCTCGAAAGCGTCCCGCCGCATGGTGACGCTCGGGTGGCACACGGGCGACTCGACGAAGATCGCGCGGGCGTGATCCTCGGGCGTGATCAGGCCGTTTTGCCACGCGACGTAGCGACGCAGCCCGTCGCCGATCGCCTCGTCGGGGAACGGCTCGACGCGCGTGGCGACCACGGCGATCGAGGCGTCGCGTCGGAGCAGCTCGAGGGCGCGCGCGATGCGACCGGGGCGCGAGACATCGTCGGCGTCCATGCGGGCGAAGAACGGCGCGCGCGCGAGCGACGAGGCGCGCTGCAGGGCCGCGACGATGCCCCTCGCCTCGCCGCGCTCGTGGCGCACGCGAGGGTCGCGCCGCGCGATCGCGTCGACGATCTCGTGGCCGCCGTCGGTCGATCCGTCGTCGATGGCGACCAGCTCGAGCGCCACGCCGCGCTCGGCGAGCACCCCCTCGATCGCCTCGGCGATCGTCGACGCGGTGTCGCGATACGGCAGCAGCACCGAGACGTCCGGGGTCATCGCGCTCCCTCGCCGACCGGCGGCGAGGCCGGGCATCGTACGCGAGCCTCCCTTCGGGGTCGCCTCGACGCGCCGGAAGCGGCTACGCTCGCGGCGCTTGCCGCCCTCGCTCCCGCGACGTCGCGCCTGGACGCTGACCCTCGTCGCCACGCTGACGATGGCGATCAGCTACGTCGATCGGCAGACGCTGGCGGTCCTCGCACCGACGGTGACGCGCGAGCTCGGCATCTCGGAGCAGCGCTACGGCTGGCTCGCGGGGGCCTTCTCGCTCGCCTACCTCGTCGGCGCGCCGCTCTCGGGGCGCTTCATCGATCGCGTCGGCGCGCGGCGCGGGCTGCTCTGGTCGGTGGGGCTCTGGTCGCTCGTCGCGGCGACCCACTCGCTGGCGGGCGGCTTCGCGACGCTCTTCGCGCTGCGCATCGCCCTCGGGGTCGCCGAGGCTCCGTCGTTCCCCGGCGCCGCGCAGACAGTGCACCGCGCGCTGCCGGTCGCCGAGCGGGCGCGCGGGCTCGGCGTGCTCTTCACCGGCAGCTCCATCGGCGCGGCGATCGTGCCGCCGATCGCGACCGCGCTCTCGCGGCGCTGGGGGTGGCAGAGCGCGTTCCTCGGCACCGCCGCGGTCGGCCTCTTGTGGGTGCCGCTCTGGATCGCGACCGCGTACGCGCCCGACACGCGCCGCGCGATCGACGTCGCGCCGCGCGAGCGCAACTCGGAGCCGCCGTCGTCGACCTGGGAGGTCGTCGCGAGCCCGCCGGTGCTGCGCGCGATCCTGCTCGTGCTCGCGTCGGCGCCGGTCGTGGCGTTCATGCTGAACTGGGGGGCGAAGCTGCTGGTGCGCGCCTACGACGTGCCCGAGCTCCGCGTCGGCGCCTATCTGTGGCTGCCGCCGGTGCTGTTCGACGTGGGAGCGGTCGCGTTCGGCGATCGCGCGGCGCGCAGCGGCCGGCTCGGCACCCCCCCCGCGCTCGTGGTCGTCGCGGCGGCGCTCGCAGGCTCGATCGCGCTCGTCCCCTTCGCGCGCTCGCCGTGGGGCGCGATGATCCTCGCGGGGCTCGCGATGGCCGGCGCGGGCGGGCTCTACGCGCTGCTCACGCACGACATGCTCTCGCGCGTGCCGCGCGACGCCGTCGCGATGGCCGGGGGGATCACCGCCGCCGCGCAGTCGCTCGCGTACGTCATCGCGAACCCGCTGATCGGCCGATCGGTGCAGCGCTCGGGGAGCTACACGGCGGCGCTGGTGATGCTCGGCGCGTGGCTCGTGCCTGGCACGGTGGCGTGGCTCACGCTGCGGCGTTCGGACCCGCGCCCTTGAGCAGGTGCTCGAGCGCCCCTTCGACGAGCAGCTGCACGCCGACCTTCAGCGCCTCCTCGTCGATGTCGAAGTGGGGGCTGTGCAGCGCGTAGCCCTCTTGCTCCGGGTGCGGGTGACGCGCGCCGAGCCAGTAGAAGCAGCCGGGGACTTCCTGCAGGTAGTAGGCGAAGTCCTCGCCGCCCATCGACGGAGGCAGCTCGCGCACGTTCGCCGCGCCGAGCACCTCGCCCGCGACGCGCCGGACGAGCGCGACGCCGACCTCGTGGTTGATCGTCGGCGGGTACTTGCGGTGATACTCGAGCTCGTGGCGCGCGCCGTGCGCCGCGCAGACGCCGGCCGCGATGGCCTCGATGCGCGCGGGCATCGCGTCGCGCAGGTGCGGATCCAAGGTGCGCACCGTGCCGCGCAGCTCGACGACGTCGGCGATGACGTTGAAGTTGTAGCCTCCGTGGATGGTGCCGATCGTGACCACCGCGGAGGCGAGCGGGTCGAGGTTGCGCGCCACGATCGTCTGCAGCGCCATGACCACCTGCGCCGCGACGACGATCGCGTCGGTGGCGAGGTGCGGGTAGGCGCCGTGCCCGCCGACCCCGTGGATGGTGAGCTCGAAGGCGTCGGTGGCCGCGAGCGCGGCGCCGCGCGAGACGCCGATCTCGCCGACCGGGAGCGACGGCTGGCAGTGCTGGCCGAGGATCATGTCGACCCCGTCGAGGGCCCCCGCCGCGATCATCGGCTCGGCGCCCCCAGGCCCCTCTTCGGCCGGCTGGAACAGGAAGACGACGTCGCCCGGCAGCTCGTCGCGCAGCTCCGCGAGCACCGACGCCGCGCCGAGGAGCATCGCGGTGTGCGCGTCGTGGCCGCACGCGTGCATCTTGCCCGCGACCTCGCTCGCGAGGGGCCCGCGCTTCTTGTCCTGCACCGGCAGCGCGTCCATGTCGGCGCGCAGCGCGATCGTGCGCCGCGCGCCGCTCGACGTCGCGAGGCCGCGAAGGCGCCCGACGACCCCCGTGCCGGCGACCCCGGCGCGCACCTCGAGCCCGAGCGCGCCGAGCCACTCGGCCACGATGCCCGCCGTGCGCCGCTCCTCGAAGCCGAGCTCGGGGTGGCGGTGGAGGTCGCGGCGCCGTTCGACGATCTGCGGGTGGAGCTCCTCGATCCGCGCACGAACTCGCTCTCGCATGCGGCCGAGATCGTACCAGCGCGGCGCCGTCCCCCCCAAGCGCCCGACGGCCGCGCCAGGACCCGCGCGCGCTCTGCTAGCCTTGGCGACGCGATCTCGTCGTCGCCGCCGCCATGTCCGCTCGCCTAAGACCGCTCCTCGTCCGCCCCGGCGCCCGCTTCAGCTGCCACGACGACGGCCTCTGCTGCACCGACATGCACGTGCTCGGCCCCGTCAGCCGGAGCGAGGCGCGGCGGCTGCGGGTGCTCGATCCGAGCGCCATCGGCCGCAGCGAGGCGCTCGACGTCACGATGCTCGCCACGCGCGAGGGGGGGCA
>JAJXTK010000524.1 GCA_021783935.1 Myxococcales bacterium
GATGAAGTGGTTCACGTTGCCCACGTCGGCGCGCCCGGCGACGGCGGCGACGCGCTCGTCGTCGAACTTGCGCGCGAGCTCCACGATCGTGTCGGGCAAGAAGATGGTGTCGGCGTCGAGCGCGACGACGATCGGGTGCGCGGCCTTCTCGAAGCCGATGTTGAGCGCGCGCGCCTTGCCGCCGTTGGCGACGCGCAGCAGCTTCACGCGCGGCTCGATGTAGAACGCGCGCGAGACGACGTCCGCGGTGTCGTCGGTCGAGCCGTCGTCGACGACGATCACCTCGACGTCGACGCCGCGGCTGCTGAGCACCGAGAGCAGCGTGCGCTCGATGACCTTGGCCTCGTTGTACGCCGGGACGACGACGCTGACCGCGAGGTTCTGCGGCGAGCGCGGGCTGCGGCGCAGCGCCTCGCGCTCGCGGACCTCCTCGGCGCGATCGCCGGCCGCGCCGAGCGCGAGGGCGGCGAAGCGCAGCAGGCCGATGCCGAGCGCGACGAGCGCGAGCACGCTGATGGCCGCGAGCAGGTAGCTGCCGCCGTACCAGACGGTGCGGCTCGCGTAGTAGGCGGCCTCTCGAGGCTGCACTGGCGGGTTCACCTTCGAGGCGTCGGCGTAGCCGAACACCTCGCTGATCGGCGCGAAGCGGAAGCCTCGGGCGCGGAGCGTCTGGATGAGCGGCCGCAGCGCCGCCACGGTGCGCGAGCGATCGCCGCCTCCGTCGTGCAGCAGCACGACGTCGCCGTCGCTGCTCTCGACGTCGTTGACGATGTAGGCGACCAGCTCGTCCGGCTCCGGCCGTCGCCAGTCGAGCGAGTCGACGTTCGACGTCACGGTGATCATGCCGTTGCGCTCGCCGTTCTCGATGGCGAGCAGATCCTCGAGCACCTCGGCCACGCCGTCGCTGCGGAAGGGGGGGCGGAAGAGCACGGTCGATCGGCCCGTGACCGCCTCGATGAGGCGATTCTCGGAGTTGATCTGCAGGTCGGCGTCGTCCGGCGCGATCCTGCCGAGGTCCGGGTGCGTGAAGCTGTGGTTGCCGACCTCGTGCCCCTCGGCGACGATCCGCTCGAGCAAGCGCGGCTCGCGCACGACGGCCGAGCCGACGACGAAGAACGCGGCGTGCACCCCCTGCTCCCTGAGGATGTCGAGGACCTTCGGCGTCCACTCGCGGCTCGGGCCGTCGTCGAACGTCAGCACGATCGTCTTGTGCGGCACCTGTCCGCGCCGGACGACCGTCTGCACCGCGGGCAGCGTCAGGTAGTCCTCGCGCTCGACGCGGCCGGCGATCGCGAACTCCACCGATGCCCGGCCGTCGTGCGACGTGAAGTCCACGTGCATCGCGACGCCATTGCCGATCACCTCCGGCCCGATGCCGGACGGCATTGGCTCGAGCACGGCGCGCAGCGCCTCGCGATCGGTCGGATCGACGGCGAGCACGCGCCAGATGCGCGGGTCCTCGCCGCCCACGTTCGCGAGCGCGATCGAGGAGATGCCCCGGCGCGCGAGCAGCACCCGGACGTCCGCGAGCGTCGCCGCGTCGCCCATCCACGCGACCATGCCGACGCTGCCGTCGTCGTCCGCGTAGGCGCGCACCAGCGAGCTCGACGGGATTCCGGCGGTGCCCGGCAGCGCGACCACGAGCTCGCCGGCCTCGCGATCCCACGACGGCATCGTGTCGGCGAGGCGGGCTCGGGCGACGAGCTCGGCCCAGGTCATCACGCGCGGGGTGCCGGCCGGCGAGAGGTCCGTCACGCGGACGGGCCAGCCGACGCCGCCGGTGCGCAGCGCGACGACGAGCTTGTCGTGCGGCACGACGCCCGAGGCGGTCTCGATCGCACGCTCGACCCAGCCGCGCGGGGCGTCCGGGGCCGGCCGCGAGCCGGGCTCGAGAGCGATGAACGCGTCGACGACCACGAGGTCGGCCACGCGCGCCTCGGCGGCCAGGATCGACGGACGCGCGTCGCCCGCCACGCGCACGCCGACGAGCTTGTGATCGGGGCGCAACTTGGCCGCGACCTCGGCGACCAGGCCGGCGCGGATCATCCCGTCGGGGTCGGCGGGGTCCTGCTCGAGATCGAGCAGCACGCCCGCAGCCTCGTCGAGGTGCACCTTCAGCGCGATCGCGACGGCGAGCTTCGAGGCGAGGGCCGGATCGCGCCCGATCGCCGTGATGTCGGCGGGGTGCGAGCAGCCGTCTTGCTGCGTGTCGACGACCTCGAGGACGGCGAGCCCCTGCTCCTTCGCGAGCGCACGCACGTCGTCAGGGAGCTGCCCGACCAAGCCGCCCTGCGCGTCCTTCACGTGCAGCACGTCGAACGCCGCGTGCGTGAGCGACGAGGCGTGCGCCTCGAGCCCGCGCAGCGCGGGGCGCCAGGCCGCGTCGACGAAGCCGATGCGCAACGCGGCCCTGGAGGTCGCGGCGTCGACCGGTTGCCCCGCCCCGATCGGCGCGAGCGCCGTGACCCCCACGTTGGGGTCCGCGTGCGCAGCGACCCGCGCCTCGCGCCCAAGCGCGTCGAGGTCCACGCTGGAGACGGGCGCTGCGTACGCGGCGATCGTCGGCGGCCGGACCCGCAGGTTGCCCGCGAAGAAGACGCCGAGCACGGCGAACGCGCACGCGAGCGCAAAGAGGGCTGCCGTCAGCAGCCGCCAGCGTCGCCGCGAGTCGTCGCGAAAGACTTGCTTGTCCACGTGAGTTCTCCGTGGCGCGTCGAGGGCGTCGCTCTCCACGACGACAGCGGCGATTTCGACGGCGCGGCCCGAGGTGCAGCAAGCGACGGGCCGCAAGCCATGTGAACGCCCGGTCCGTTCGCGCCGCCCTTCTCGTTTGCGGCGGGCTGCGTTCGCGATGCACAGGCTCGCGGCCCGTGCCTTGCTGACGAGGACGAATCGACGTCATGCCGATCTACGTCGCTCCGCGCGCTCTCTCCGCCCTGTCGCTCGGCGCAGCTCTCGGGCTGCTCGCGTCGCTCTCGACCGAATTCGCCGCCGCCGACACGATCGAGCCCTCGGTCACCGCGCCCACGCCGCCACGAGAGGACTCGCGCTTCGGCCAGATCGGCACGGACACGGCGGGCGCCCCGAGCGAGTCGCTGCCACAAGGCGCCGCCGGCGTCGCCGCCACGCAGTCCGGCAACGTCACGTACATGAGCGTGCGCGCCGACGTTCCCGTCGCGCATGCTTGGTCGGTCGTCCCGCAGGCAGCGCTGCTGCGCGTGGCGCCGTTCACCCCGACCGACGCGGTGAGCATCAACGGCTACGTGGGAGGCGGCCTCGTCTACCGCCCGATCGACGGCTGGTCGATCGAGGCCTCGACGATGATCGGCCCGCGCGCCTACGACGTCGCGAGCGAGGGCTTCTCGCTGGGCGTGGCGGGTGACATCGGCGCCGACTGGCCGCACGACAAGCCCCCGCCCCTGAGCGTGTCGCTGCAGCTCGCGGGGACGCACTTCAACTGGGCCGACGGCCTCGGCCCCGCGGGCCCCGATCTCCTGCAGCTCTACGCGATCGCCGAGCTCACCTGGCGCCTCGGCTCGCGCTTCACGCTGCAGCCGCAGGGGATGTACTTCGTGTACGACCACACGCTGCAAGACGCCAGCGGCGCGCGGCTCGGCACGGTGAGCACGCTCGCCCGCGTCGGATCGTACGCGCCCCGCTGGCTGAGCGGGATGAGGCTCGGCTACCGCGTCAACGACTGGCTCACGCCGTTCGTCGAGGGGGACGAGATCGGCTACGCAGACGGCATCGGCAGCGGAACGGAGCTGCTCGGAGGCCTGCGCGTGCAGTTCGGCAAGGTGCGCCTCAGCGCGCTCGGGGGGGTGCTGTCCAACCGCGTCGGCGGCCCGCTCGTCCCGACCGCGTTCGATCTCGGCACGGTGCCGATCGTGGGGTTCCAAGGCGAGGTCGGGTTCTGACGCCTGGCAGGCCGTGGCGAAACGGCCTGCGGAAACTGCGACCGTCAGCAGACTGTGGTCGATCGCGCAGAAGATCGCGGCCTGACCGGAAAGAGAATCGGCCGGTCTCGGAGAGACTCCGCAGGCCGCTACGGCGGCGGCCGCTCGCTGCGCGTGGCCCGCGCGGACAGGCGCCCTTCGACGACGAGCCCCTCGCGCGAGAAGGCGACGATGCGATCGCCCTGCGCGTGGATGCGCAGCAGCGAGGGCGAGTCGCCGGTGCCCCACCAGATGCGGCGCCAGACGGGGCGTCCGTCGGTGCCGAGCGTGCGCGCGAGGATGCGTCCCGCCGCGACGGCCCACACCTTGGAAGCGTCGTCGAAGCGGACGCCCGTGAGATCACGCTGCGTCTCGACCCGCTCTGGGCGCAGCTCTGCCTGCGACGACGCGCCGACCACCACGCGCGAGGCGAAGCCCCCCTCGCCGGCGACCACGGCCTCGCCGAAGCGGCTGGTCGCGATCGCGAGGGTCACAGGCATCTCCCCCCCCTTCGGACGGAGGTCGCGCACCTCGCCGCTCGCCGTCGAGACGCCGATCACGACGCCCACGCGCGCGTCGCCGCCGGAGGCCTGCGCCTCGCGCGGCGCCGCCTCGCCGACCCCGAGCACGAGCCCCGCCCCGAGGGGCGCGAGCCCGCGGATCGCGCGCACGCCGGGCAGCTTCTTCGGCGCGAGCCACTCCCCCGTACGGGCGCACCACATGACCGCGCTCCGGTTCGCGCGCTCGGCGGCCGCGACCAGCTCCCCCTGCTCGTTGCCCCAGAGCGCCGTATACGAGACCGAGGCGTCGCTGCCGCGCAGCAGCTGCCGAGAG
>JAJXTK010000525.1 GCA_021783935.1 Myxococcales bacterium
GACGTCGTGCCTGCCGAGCCGGCGAGGTGGACGCACCCGCCGTTCGCGGCGGTCGAGGCCGACGGCTGCATCTGGGGGCGCGGCGCCATCGACATGAAGAACATGGTGACGATGAGCGCGATGACGCTCGTCGCCCTCGCGCGCAGCGGCCGCGCGCTCGCGCGCGACGTCATCTTCGCCGGGGTCGCCGACGAGGAGGCGGGCTCGCGCCAGGGCTCGCTCTTCCTCGTCGAGCAGCACCCCGAGCTGGTGCGCGCCGAGTACGTGCTCAACGAGGTCGGCGGCCACACGCTGCACCTCGGCAAGACGCGCTACTACCCGATCCAGGTCGCCGAGAAGGGGATCTGCTGGTTTCAGGTCACCGCCGAAGGCGAGCCCGGCCACGGCTCGATGCCCCACCCCGACAACGCCGTGGTCAAGCTCGCGCGGGCGCTGGCGGCGCTCGGGCAAACACGCCTGCCCGTGCACCTGACGCCGGTCGTCGAGCGCTTCTTGCGCACGCTCGCCAACGGGGCGCCGTTCCCGCAGAAGCAGGTCCTGCCGCTGCTCCTCCAGCCGAAGCTCGCCGCGCACCTGCTCGAGCTCTTGCGCCTCGCGAGCCCCGAGCAGGCCAAGGGGATCGGCGCGATGCTGTCGAACACGACGTCGCCGACGGTCCTCGAGGCGGGGAGCAAGGTGAACGTGATCCCCTCGAGCGCGAGCGCGAAGGTCGACGGGCGCGTGATCCCAGGGCAGACGATCGCGAGCTTCCTCGACGAGGTGCGCGCCGTCGTCGGCGAGGGGCTCTCGCTGCACGTCCTCGAGGCGCACGACGGCACGACCTTCCCGAGCGACACGCCGCTCTTTCGCGCGATCTCCGACGTGCTCGCGACCCACGATCCGGGCGCGATCCCGGTGCCATACATGGTCCCGGGCTTCACCGACTCCTTCGCCTACGCGCGCCTCGGAGCGATCTGCTACGGCTTCTCGCCGACGCGCCTCGAGCCGGGCATGGACTTCACGCGCATGTTCCACGGCCACGACGAGCGCGTCCCGCGCGCGGGCTTCCTCTGGGGGCTCGGCGTGCTGCACGATCTGGTCGCGCGCTTCTGCGCGTGATCGCTACGGCCCGCCGATCGTCGGCACCCCGTCGCCGAGGAGCGAGGCCTCGAACTTCGCCGCGAGCGAGCGCGCCTCGGGGACGTAGAAGACGACGAAGTGCCCGTCGACCCCCGCCGGCGGGACGAACTGCGCCAGCGCGCCGGTGGCCTTGCCGCTGCCGAAGTTGCCGCTCAGCGGCGCCGAGACGGGCGCGACGCCGTCGAAGCCCGTGAGCTCCGGCACGTCGCGCACCACCGGGTTCAAGAGCGGCAGGCGCGCGACGATCGCGCCGTCCTCGATGGTGCGCGGCGGCGCGTAGTCGTCGCCCGTGCCGTCGGGGTTCACCCCCTCGGTCATGAGGATGCTCTTGACGACGTGCCCGGCGAACGGCGCGCGCGTGAGCGCGGCGTAGTAGTGGATGGGGTCGGTCGCGTCGATGAGCGTCTGCACGAGCGAGACGATCGGGTGCAGCTCGGTCCACTCGTCTTGGTTCGCGGGCTGGATCGACAGGAACGCCTCCATGAGCCCCGACACCGACGGCGCGGGGAGCGTCTTCTCGAGCAGCGAGTAGGAGATCGCCGAGCCGGCGCCCGAGAGCACGCCGCCGCGCGCGTCGTCCGAGACCGCGAGGAACAAGGGGCCGTTCAGCCCGCCCTGCGAGTGGCCGAAGAACGCGATGCGCTTCGGGTCGATCTGGATCGCCGCGCCCGTGTGCGAGACCGAGGCGGAGATCGAGAGCCCGCCGGTCGCGATCATGCGCGCGCGCGCGACCTCGTCGAGCGCTGCCTGACGGGGGCTGGTGCGCGCGGAGATGATGTTGTTGACGTTGAAGAAGAGGAGCGACTCCTCGCTCTCCGCGTTCGGGTCGCCGGGCGCCGGCGCGCCGGGGCGGGCGCCGTGGAAAATCTGATCGATCCCCATGCCCACGATGCACTGCTGGGCGAGCGCGTCGGCGGTGCCGTCTTGGTCGAAGGAGTACCAGTCGCCGCCGGTGCCGTGCGCGTAGAGCACGATCGGGTAGCCCGACGTCGGCATCGGGCACGCGCTCGCCCGCGGAACGGTCAAGAGGAAGCGCAGCGAGAAGGTGCTCTGAACGGCGGGCTTGCCGTCGGCGCCGAGCACGAAGTTGCCGCCGTTGGTCTTGAAGCCTTGGTTGATCGTCGCGTCGGGGCCGGTGCCGTCGGCCTGGAAGTTGGGCGAGCCGGAGTAGTGCCCCTCGTAGCGGTCGTAGCTGCCGGCCGGGCTCTTGTACGCGAGGTCGGTGACCTTCGGCGGCGCCATCGCGCGCACGACCTCGGAGGCGGCGATCAGCTCCCCCACCGGGTCGCTGGTGGTGAACACCGACAGGTGCGCGATCGAGCTCTTCGCGACGCCGGCCTTGGCGAGCTGCGCGATGGCCGGCGCCCACGCCGCGCCGAGCGTGCCCTGCCCGTCGAGCACCTGCGAGAGCGGCGCGTTGGGGGCGAACGCGCGCCCATCGGCAGTCTTGAGGCCCGTCGTCGCGACGATGGCGTACTTGGTCTTCGGCCGCAGCGGCATGCCGAGGATCGGCATCCACGAGACGGTGTGCGGGGCGAGGTAGTAGTCGCCGACGCGATCACGATAGAGCACGCGGATCGGGTGGCGCGAGCCGACCTCCGGGGAGCCGGTGTCGACGTCGAGCAGCTGCAGGGTCGACGTCGGCGCGACGCTCCCCTTGGCGTCCTGCGGCAGCGTCGTCGGATCGACCGAGGCAGCGAAGCTCAGGTACCCCGCGCCGAAGGGGGAGAAGCCGTCGATCTTCCCGCGCAGCTGCTGCTGATACTTCTGGACGAGCGGCGAGAGGTACGGGTTGACGTAGCCGTCGAGCCGCACGCTGCCGTCGGCGTCGCGTCGGAGATCGCTCGGCCACGGGTGATCGAAGAAGTGCGCGTCGTCGAGCGCCGAGACCTGCGCGGGCACCGTGAAGGTGGGCTCGGCGGGGTCGGGCGTGGCGGTCGGGCCCGTCGAGCTCTTCGACGAGCAGGCGAGGACGAACGCGAAGGGGACGAGCGCGAAGGGGACGAGCGCGATCGAGCGGCGCATGACCGGCAAGCGTACCCGAGGCGCGGCGCGCCGGCCCGGCGTCGTCACGCGGCCCCACCCTCGATCTGCGCGAGCGCCTCGGAAATCCAGCGACGGATGACGGAGGGGAACGGCCACATCCAACCATATGCGCCCGACGCGAACTGCTCGACCAGATACGCGTGCAGCGCCGGATCGCGCGCCGCGCCGATCCCCTTCACCTCGGCGACCGCCCGCAGCGTCTCCGCGTAGGCCTCCCACTCGATGCGCGCGCGCCCCCACGCGAGCCCGAGCGGAAGGATCGGCAACAGGTAGATCGCCGCGAAGATCAAGAGGCCGTAGCGTCGCCGCTGGCGCAGGTGCACGCGCTCGTGGCGCAAGATCACGAACCTCTCCTCGTCCGTCTCGTCGGCCCATTTCGTCGGGAGATACACCGTGTCGCCGAGCACGGTGTGGTAGCGCGTGAGGTAGTCGCGCTGTGCACCCAGGGTCACGACCTTGAGCGCCACGTCGATCGCCCGCTGCAGCCTCCGCCCGCCCTTGGCGACGAGCCGGAAGCGCGGGAATTCCTGCTGAATCTCCGCGATCAAGGCGTCGCTGCGGGGGCCGCTCGGCACGGGGGGAGGATGCCACCGTCGGCGGGCGCGCGCTCGGGGTACGAGCTGTGCTTGAATGCGAGCCGCGTCGACCCCGTCTCACGGCCGTCGCCAGTCGGAGCCCCAAACCATGCCGAGCTTCCGCCCCGCCATCGTCGTCGCGCAGTTCGCCCCCGTCGCCCTCGTCGCGTTCACCGCGCTCGCCGGCTGCCATCGTCACCGCGTGGCGCAGGCGCCGCCGCCTCCGCCTCCGCCGCCGCCCGCGGCGCCCATGCCGCCTCCGCCGCCGCGCCCGTGCGACGTCACCGGCGCCTGGCACATCGACAACCCGATGCCGGGCGGCCCGCAGGAGGTCGACATCGCGCCGCCGCCCGACGGCCAGCCGGGCGCGTACATGGTGAAGGTCCGCGGCGGCGCGAGCCTCGGCGTGGTGACCGTCAACACCGGCAATCAGGTGCGCGTCGACACGCAGTACACCAACGCGATCTACAACTGCGCGGTGCAGGCCGACTGCGACACGATGGTCTGCGCGTTCACCGGCGGCACGCTCCCCGCGACCTTCCGGCGCCTTCGCTGAGGCGACGTCGCGAGGCCCGCCATTCGCGTGCGAGCCTCGTCGAGCCCGCGCGGCGCGATGGCCGCGCCCCGCGATCGAGCGCCGGGTCGCCGCGAGGGACACCCCGCGGCGCCGCGCGTCTAGGATGCGCGCTCGATGGAGCGACGCGCCGAGCCGGACGTCCGAGCGCCGATGCTGCGCGCGCTCTTCGCCGCTGCGATCTTCGTCGGCTCGGCGCTGCTCTTCTTCGTGCAGCCGATGTTCGCGAAGATGCTGCTGCCGCGCGTCGGCGGCGCGGCGGCCGTGTGGACCACCTGCCTGGTGTTCTTCCAGGTCGCGCTGCTCGCGGGCTACGCGTGGGCGCACCTGCTGCCGACGCGGCTCGGCCCGCGTCGGTTCGTGCTCGTGCACCTCGGCGCGCTCGCGCTCGCGCTCGCGCTGATGCCGATCGCGGTGCGCGGCGGCGCGACGCCGAACGACGGCAGCGACCCC
>JAJXTK010000526.1 GCA_021783935.1 Myxococcales bacterium
GGCGCGCTGCTGCGCACGCGCTTCGACATCGACGAGGAGGACGCGGCGGCCACGATCGAGGCGAAGCTCCGCCGCGGGCTCTCGGCCTTCGCCCGCGAGCGCGCCGCGGGCCGGCCGCCCGACGAGGGGGGCGCGCCTTCCTTCGCGCTGACGACGCAGGCGCCGGCGACCGTCCTGTCGATCACGCGCCCCTCCGCCGATCCGCCGCCAACGACGCCCGCCGTGCGGCTCGACGAGGTCGATCCGGCGGTCGACGAGCTCGCCGAGCACGTCGCGATCGTCGCCCAGATGCTCGCCGCGGCCCGCGGCGTGGCCGCGTCGACCGCGTCCGTCCTCTCGGACGACCAGTGGAGCCAGTCGAAGACGCGCAATTCCGCGGCGATCGCGCGGCTGCTCGGCTTCCTGCTCGAGCGCGCGCCGGTCGTCGTGCTCTGCGACGATCTGCAGTGGGCCGACGACGCGAGCCTCGACGTCCTCGACGAGCTGTCGGCGCGCCTGTTCGACACGCCGTTGTTCGTCGCCTGCACGGCCCGATCCGACTTCTTCGATCGGCGGCCGCACTGGGGAGAAGGCAAGGAAGGCCACGCGCGCATCGAGGTCCGGCCTCTGCCTCGACGCTACGTCGAGGAGATGCTGCGCGATCGGCTGCGGCTCGTCCCTCGGCTGCCGCCCGAGCTCGTCGCGACGATCGTCGATCGCGCCGCCGGCAACCCGCTGGTGCTCGTCGAGAGCCTTCACCTGCTCATCGACGCGGGCGTGTTCGAGCGCGGCGAGCGCGAGTGGGGCGTGCACGAGGAGCGCGTCCGCTCGCTCACGCTGCCCGGCACCATCCAGGGGATCATGCAGGCGCGGCTCGATCGGCTCGATCCCGACGAGCGGCAGCTGCTCGGCGTCGCCTCCGTCGTCGGCGAGACCTTCTGGGAGGGGGCGATCGACGCCCTGCGCCCCGTGCCCCACGAGACCGCCGGGGCGCGCGGCCCGACGGCGGCGGCCGTGCTGCGGCGCCTGCGCGACAAGCAGCTGGTCCGGGCGCGCGAGACCTCGAGCGTCGCGGGGGAGCACGAGCTGGTGTTCGCCGAGGTCGCCATGTGCGAGGTCGCCTACGAGACGCTGAGCCGGAAGGTTCGCCGGGCGCTGCACCAGGGTGCCGCGAGCTGGCTGGCCCCGCGGCTGCTGGGCGACGGCGCCGCGGCCCTGCTCGCCAAGCACTACGACCGCGGCGAGCAGCCCAAGGAGGCCATCGCCTGCTTCGCCCGCGCCGCGGCGCACGCGGCCACGGTCGGGCAGAACGCCGAGGCGCTGCGGCACTACGCGCGCGCCTGCGAGCTGCTCGACGAGGCGAGCGAGCCCGACGACGCGTCCGACTCCGACGACGCGTCCGACTCCGACGAACTCGATCGCCGCACTGGTTTGGCGCCGCCACCGGGCGCCATCGGGCCAATCGACAGCGAGCGTCGCGTCGCGGGCTGGCGCGATCGCGCCCGCGTGCGCGCGGAGCTGGGCGACGTGCTGCGGCGCCTCGGCCGCCTCGACGAGGCCGATCGCGCCCACGCCCGCGCCCGCCGCGACGTGCTGCGCCGCGAGCGCCGGGCGGGCGTCGCGCTCGAGGGGGTCGAGGCCACGCTCTGGGATGCGCGCCTCGACCTGCGCATGGCGCTCACCGCGAAGGTCCGCGGCGACGCCGGCGGGGCCCTCGAGCTCGCGCGCGGCGGCATCGCGCACGCCACCGCCGTCCGCGCGAGCGCCGAGACGCCGCCGCTCTTCGCGCTGGCGGCGTGGGCGCACCGACGCCAAGGGGATCTGGTCGGCTGCCACGCCGCCGCGATCGAGGGGCTGCGCGCCTGTCGCGCCATCGCGCCGGGCGACGCGCGACGACGCGAGGCCGTCTCGCAGCTGCTCGTCTCGCTCGGCGCGATCTTCTACGTGCAGCGCAAGATGATCCGCGCCGAGCGGTGCTACCGCCAGGCCGCCCGCATCGTCGACGAGGCGACCAACCCCCGCGCGCTCAGCGTCGCGCTCAACAACGTCGCGGTCGTCCGCTACGAGCAGGGCGATCTGGTCGGCGCGCGGCAGCTCTTCGTCAAGTCGCTCGCCCTCAAAGAGCGCGAGGGGGATCTGTTCGCGATCGCCATCGCGCACTCGAACTTGGCCGAGATCGATCTCAACCTCGGCCAGGCGGCGGCGGCGCTCGACCACGCGAAGCAGAGCGTGCGGCTCTGCGAGCAGGCGGGCGGCCACGCCGATCTCGCCGACTGCTGCCGCAACCTCGCAGAGGCGTCCTTCGCGTCGGGCAGGCTCGACGAGGCGCTCGCGGCGGCCGAGCGCGCGGTGGAGCTCGCGCGTGCGCCGGGGGCGCTCGGCTACCTGCCCCGCAACTTCGACGCGCTGGTGCGCCTCGCCGTCGCCGTCGCCGCGCGAGACGATCAGGTCGGCGCGCGCGCCGGGGAGCTGGTTCGTCGAGCGCGGACGCTGCTCCCCGAGCTCTTCCCCGAGCCGAGCCAGGCGGCGAAGGTCGCCGAATGGCGGGCGCTGCTCTCCGCGACGCCGCCGTGTTGATGGGGACGGATCCGCTCGGACTGCGCGCGTTGGACCGCTCGTCGCGCGTAGCGGAAACTTTTCGGCGCTTCGGCCGACACAACGAGGTTGGCGTGCGTGAAGGAGAGGGGCTCTCGATGGCGACGGTAACGTTCCGGGCGATTCGTGGCGGTTCGGCGTGGGCGGTGTTCGCGGCGGCGGCCCTGGCCTTGGGGGGCTGCAGCTCGAAGGCGGCCGCGCCGGCCTCGAGCTGCGTGCCCGTCGCCAACGGGTGCGCGGGGGTGCCCGACGGAGACGTCTGCGGGGGCGACACCTGCACCGACGGGGTCGCCTGCGCCAGCGTGGTCGCCGTCTCCGACGACGCGAGCCTCGCCGCCGCGGCGGGGCAGGCCGCCAGCGGCAGCTGCATCGCGCTGCGCGCGGGGAGCTACGCGGGGGTGGTCTTGCCGGGCGGCGTGAGCCTGCTCGGCAAGGGGGCCTCCTCGGTCACCATCGGCAGCGTCGAGGCGAAGGCCGGCTCCGGCGCGGTGATCCGCGGCATGAGCATCGGCTCGGGCGGTCTGCTGCTCGACGACGACGTGGTCGCCGCGCGGGTCGACTCGGTGCGCGTCGCCGGCACCCTCGGCAACGGCATCACGCTCGGCGTGCGCGGCGCCGCCACCATCGAGTCGGTGTGGCTCGATCACGTCGGCTGGGGCTCGTCCACCACCACCCCGGCCGGCCAGGGGTACGCGATCTACGCGAGCGGCGCCGCGAGCCTGACGGTCCAGAAGACGCGCGTCACCGACTCCGCCGGCCCGGGGCTCTGGCTGCAGTCGTGCAAGGACGGCTGCGCGTGCGCCACGCCCACCAGCGTCACCGCGACGGGGATCATCATCGAGGGGTCGCAGCTCGTCGGCGCGTCGCTGAGCGGCGTGAAGGGCTCGCTGCAGGACGTGTCCGTCGCCTCGACGACCCCCTTCTGGAAGAGCGGCGAACAAGGCGGCGGCGTCTCGATCGCGCAGTGCAGCGACGTCACCACCACCGCGCTCCACGTTTCGAACAACCAGCTCTACGGCCTGCTCATCGACCACTCGAGCGCGCAGATCGGCGACGCGAGCACGCCGCAGGGGATCATCATCGAGGGCAACCAGGCCTACGGCGTCTGGGTCCAGAACATCGGGCAGTGGGCCTCGGGGCTGCAGGCGGTGTCGCTCTCGGGTGCCGTCGTGCGCGGTAACAGCGGCGTCGGCATCGGCGTCGACGGCGGCTCGCGGGGGATCATCATCGAGGGGTCCAGCGTCGAGGGCACCGCGATGAAGTCGATGCCGGTGAGCATCGGCCAAGGCGCCCAGGGCCAGAACGACGTCGGCGACGGGCTCTCGTGGATGCAGGGGTCGCAGCTGGTCATCAAGTCGCTCGCGCTCTCGGGCAACGCGCGCGCCGGCGCGCTCTTCGCCGGCCAGTGGGGAGGCGGCAGCAGCGCGAACCTCCAGCTCGGCGACGGAAACGCCCACGGCATCATCATCGAAGGGGTCGACGCCTCGTCGACGCCGCCGGGCCTGCAGAGCGTCGACCCGTCGCAAATCACCCGCAGCGCCAACTTCGCCTTCCCGGCCGCGCTCGGGCCCGCCGCGCCCGTCGCGATGAACTGAGGCCGGGCCGCTGCTCCGCTCGGCCCCCGCTTCTCGCCCCCGCGCGGATGCGCTTGCCTCGCGGGGGTGATCGTCGGGCGAAACGACCCCTGCCCCTGCGGCTCCGGCAAGAAGTTCAAGCGCTGCTGCATCGATCGCGGCCCGCTGGCCGAGCTGCGCCCCGCGCGTGCGCTGCCCGACGAGCTACGCGCGCGCCCGGCCTTCGCGCGCGCGCCGACCCTCTCGGCGGAGCTGCGGCGCGAGGTCGAGCTCGCCCTCGGCGATTACTCCGAGGCGCTCGTCGAGAGCTTCGCCGCGGCGCTCGGCCGCCCCGACGAGCCGCCGAACCTGAGCGCGCCAGCCCGCATCCTGCACGCCCTCGCCGACGCGGCGCACCTCGACGCGCTCGTGGCGCGCGCGGGGCTCGAGGATCGGGTCGTCCTCGCGCTGCTGTGCCGCAAGGAGTCCGAGCGACGTGAGCTCGTGACGGCGCTGGCCCTCGCCGGGATCGCGAACCCGGGGGTCGCGCTCGCGAGGGCGCTGTCGCGCTGGCCGGTGGCGCTGCGCAGGACCGCCGGGCGCCCGCAGGC
>JAJXTK010000527.1 GCA_021783935.1 Myxococcales bacterium
GCGGGGATGGGGGCTGTAACAGCGACGATCGCGCTCAGGGCGGGATCCCGACCCATTCCGGGCGAGCTCCGTGTGCACGGCCGCCGAGCGCGTGGTCGTCTTCGCGGAGACGGCGCGCGCGAGAGAGACGCGCCTCGTGGCCACGACTGGGTGGCGGAGCGCGAGGGGACGCGGCGCCCCCTCCCGGTCGCCCAGCGGGCGGAGCGGGCCGCCTGCACGACAGGAGGTACGATGGCGCGGTCATGTCGAGCCCCCAGCCCGCCATCCTCGCCCCGCTCCCGCCGCATGGCGTGTTCTTGACCCTCGCGCTCGCGCCGGCCATCGACGCGCGCCGCGTCCTCGAGCGCCTCTCGCGCTTCTCGCTCGGCGATCGCGACGTGCTCGCGATCGGGGCGCCGCTCGTGCGCGCGCTCGGGGCCGACCTCGCGGCGCTGCGGCCGTTCCCCGCGCTCGCAGGCGCCGGCGTCGCGATCCCCTCGACCCAGGGCGCGATCTACTTCCACGCGGGCGCCGACGACCCGGGCGCGGCGCTGCTCCGCGGACGGGCACTGGTCGCCGCGCTCGAGGGGAGCGTGCGCGTGCAAGACGACGTGATCGGCTTCACTTACGACGCCGGCCGCGATCTCAGCGGCTACGAGGACGGCACCGAGAACCCCAAGGGCGATCGCGCGCGCGAGGTGGCGATCGTCGCCGGCGCGGGCGAAGGGCTCGACGGCGGCTCGTTCGTCGCGGCGCAGCGCTGGGTGCACGACCTCTCGCGGCTCGACGCGCTCGCGCCTGCGGCGCGCGATCGGCTCATCGGCCGGAGCCGCGCCTCGAACGAGGAGCTCGCCGACGCCCCTGCATCTGCGCACGTCAAGCGCGCCGCGCAGGAGAGCTTCGAGCCGCCGGCGTTCATGCTTCGCCGCTCGATGCCCTACGGCGGCGTCGGCGAGCACGGCCTCTTCTTCGTCGCGTACGGCGCGACCTTCGACCCGTTCGAGCGCGCGCTGCGGCGCATGGTCGGCCTCGAGGACGGCGTCGTCGACGGGCTCTTCGGCTTCTCGCGCCCGGTGACGGGCGGCTACTACTGGTGCCCGCCGCGCGGGGCGCGGGGCGCGCTCGATCTGCGCGCGCTGGGGGCCTAGCCGGCGCCCATCGACGATGCTCGATCTCGACCCGGCGACGCGCGGCGAGGTGCTCCGTCGGGCGATCGAGATCGTCGAGCGGCAGCTGCGTGACCTGCGCGCCGGGCCGCTCACGCCCGCCGATGCGGCGACGCTGCGGGCCTCCCTCGAGCCGTTCGACTTCGCCGAGCCGATCGCGCCGATTCGGGCGCTCGAGGCGGCCGCGGAGGGGCTGCGGCGAGGGCAGGTGCAGGCGGTCGATCCGCGCTACTTCGGGCTCTTTCATCCGGCGCCGTCGGCGATGAGCATCGCCGCCGCGGCGCTCGTCGCGGCCTTCGATCCGCAGCTCGCGACCCAGGGGCACGCCCCCTGGCCCATCGAGGTCGAGCGGCACCTCGTGCGCGCGATCGGCGCGCGCTTCGGCTACGCGCGCCAGTTGGCCGACGGTCTGTTCACGAGCGGCGCGGCGGAGGCCGTGACCACCGCGCTCGTCTGCGCGACGAGCCGCGCCTTCCCCGACGCGGCCAAGCGCGGGCTGCGCGCGCTCGACGTCGAGCCGCGCATCTACGCGTCGGCCGAGGCGCACCCGACGATCGCGCGCGCGGCGAGGGTCACGGGGCTCGGCGAGGACGCGCTGCGGAGCGTCCCGGTCGACGCGCGACACCGCATGAAGCTCGGGGCCCTGCGCGCGGCGATCGCACAGGATCGACGCGCCTCCGCGCGGCCGCTCATGATCGTCGCGACGGCCGGGACCACGGCGTCCGGCGCCATCGATCCCATCGACGAGCTCGCGGCGATCGCGGCCGCGCACGGCGCGTGGCTGCACCTCGACGCAGCGTGGGGCGGCCTCGCGGCGCTGGTGCCGGAGCTCTCGGGGGCGCTTGCGGGATCGGCCCGCGCCGATTCGATCGCCTTCGATCCGCACAAGGCCCTCGCGGCGCCGCTCGGCACGGGGCTCTTGCTGACGCGCCACGGCGAGGCGCTCGAGACCGCCTTCGCCGCGCGGGCCGGGTACGTTCCCCGCGGGCGCGGCGCCACCGCAGACCCCTTCGCGCGAGGGCTCCCATGGTCGAGGCGCTTCCTCGGGCTCGGGGTGTTCCTCACGCTCGCGACGGCCGGCTTCGACGGCGTCGCCGCGGGCTTGCGCTCCCAGATCGCGCTCGCCGATCGCCTGCGCGAGAGCCTCCGCGCGGCCGGCTTCTCGATCGTCAACGACACGCCGCTGCCGCTCGTGTGCTTCGTCGACGCACGGCGAGCCGACGGCGATCGCGGGCGCTACCTCGACGCGGTCGCGCGCACGCTGATGGGCCGCGGCGCGGCCTGGCTGTCGGTCGTGCGCTTCGCCAACGGCGGGCGGGCGCTGCGGGCCTGCGTCGACAACCACCGCACCGAGGAGCGGGACGTCGACGCGTTGGTCGAGGCGCTCCGAGAGGCGCGGCGCGACGTTCCATGACCGAATCTCGTCCGTAGCCTCGAGAGCCCACGCGCGCCGGGGGGCGCGAGCCGGTGAGTGCCCCTTCCGTGCCCGCCGGCCGTGGCATGCGCGGTGCTCATCCGAGGTCGGTCCAGCGTCGCCGGACCCACTCACTAAGGAGAGCCAAATGCGCGGCCTTCGCTTCGAGAAGATCCTCGTCCTGTGCGCGATCGCGATCGGGCTCGGGCTCGCCTACTGCGGGGGCACTCCTGCCGACGAGGCGGTCGCGAGCGGCGACCAGGGCGCGACGGGGCTGGACGCGGCGACGACGCAGTCCGCCCCCCCGGAGGCCGCGACGGTCGTCGCGCCCGCGGCCGCGCTGCCGGTGCCGCAGACGTCGCCGAGCTACCGCTGGCATCAGCCGGCCTACCAGCCCCCGCCGGCGCCCCAACCGATCGTGCCTCCGTGCCCCGGCTGCCCGCCGCCGCCCGGCGAGTCGATGACCACGCAGCTTCCGGCGGTCGCCATCCCGTAGCGTCGCGGTAGGCTGCACCGCGATGCAGCCGCCGATCGCGGGCACCGTCGAGCGCTGGGCGTGGGACTACGTCCTCGCCGCGACTCTGCCCGCGAAGCTGTCGCCCGCGCCCGTCGCCGAGGCGTGGGAGGACGCCGGCGTCGCGCGACGGCTCCTCGCGCCCGGACGGCCGCCGGAGCTGCGCGTGATCGATCGCCGCGAGCGCGGGCGCAGCCTGCGCACTGCCGACGGGCGCGCGCGCGCGCTGCACACCTTCTTTCACCACGAGCTGCAAGCAGCCGAGCTCATGTGCTGGGCCCTGTTGGCGTTCGCCGAGACGCCGCGCGAGTTTCGAGAGGGGCTGCTGCGCATCGCGCTCGACGAGGTCCGCCACATGGGGATCTACGCGCGCGCGCTCGAGCGGCTAGGCAGCCACGTCGGCGCCTACCCGGTGCGCGACTGGTTCTGGGCGCGCGTGCCCGCGTGCGCGACGCCGGCGTCGTTCGTGGCCGTGATGGGGCTCGGGCTCGAGGGGGCGAACCTCGACCACAGCGCCGCGTTCGCCGCGCGCTTCCGCGAGGCGGGCGACGAGGACGGGGCGCGCGCACAGGAGCTCGTCGGCCTCGAAGAGATCGCCCACGTACGCTTCGGCGCGCGCTGGTTCGCCCACTTCCGCGGCGCGCTGTCGTTCGCGGCGTGGCGTGACGCGCTCCCCGCGCCGCTGTCGCCGCTCTTGATGCGGGGGCACCCGATGCAGCGCGCGGCGAGGCTGCGCGCGGGGGTGCCCGAGGCCTTCCTCGACGAGCTCGACGCATGGCGCCCCGACACGCGTGGGTCCTGAACCTCGACGCGGACCTCGAGCTCGCAGCCGGCGCGCACTATCAGCCCACCGCGCGCACGCTCGCCGCGATGCGTCCGCACGCCGCCGTGCTCGCTTCGGCGCTGCTCGATCCGAGCGATCTCGTGATCGACGTCTACGCGCCCGCGGGCGCCGCCGACGGGCTCGAGGGGCGCGCGTTCTGCCCCACGCCGCGCGCCCTCGCGCTGCTGCGGCGCGCGGGCGCCGTCGTCGGCCCCGCGCCCGACGTCGAGGTCCTGCGCCGCGTGAACGGGCGCGCGTTCTGCTCCGCGCTCGGCCCGACGCTC
Source organism: Myxococcales bacterium (assembly GCA_021783935.1). GTDB lineage: Bacteria > Myxococcota_A > Polyangia > Polyangiales > JADJMO01 > CAIXWQ01. The sequence goes on from JAJXTK010000527.1 coordinate 4,181, forward strand.
CCGGGCGCCCGGTTCGTCGTCGAGCTCGCCGACGCGATCGATACCCTCGCGCACGCCCCTGAGCTCTCGTCGCGCTGGCGGCTCAAGCGCGCCTTCGGCATGGCGGGGCGCGGCCAGCGCGTGATCGCGCCGGGCGCGCTCGCCGCGGGGGATCTCGCGCTGCTGCGCGCCGCGATCGCCGAGGGGGGGGTGCAGCTCGAGCCCGACGTGTCGATCGAGATCGAGTACGCGCGCCACGGGCTCATCGATCGCTCGGGAGCGCTACGAGTCGGCGCGCTCGTGCGCCAGCGCTGCGACGGGCGCGGCGCGTGGATTTCGACCGAGCCGATCGCCGAGCCGTCGACGCACGGGGAGGTCGCCGCGCGGCTCGAGGCCGAGGTGCGCGCCGTCGCCCGGGCGCTGCACGACGCTGGCTATTTCGGCCCGTTCGGCGTCGACGCCTTCACCTACCGCACCCCAGCGGGCACGCTCCTGCTCCAGCCGCGCAGCGAGATCAACGCACGCTACTCGATCGGCTTCGCCGTCGGCCTCGGCCGCGCGTAACCGACCTGCGCCGC
>JAJXTK010000528.1 GCA_021783935.1 Myxococcales bacterium
GATCCCCTCGAAGCTCGTCGCGTTCGGCGACGCGGTGAACGTGACGCTCGGGCTGCCGATCGTGCGCACCAGCGTCGATCACGGCACGGCGTACGACGTCGCCGGCAAGGGCACTGCCGACGCGCGCGGCATGCGCTCGGCGCTCAATCTCGCGGCCAAGCTCTCGCGGACGCGGCTTCAGCCATGACCGCGCCCGCCGCGCCGCACGGCCGGCGCGCCTTTCTGCGCGCGGTGCTCGCGGGCACGGCCGTCGTCGCTGGCACCGCGCTCGCCTCGCGGCTCGGGGGCTACGACGTCGACTTTCGACGCGCCGCGTACCTCAAGACCCTCTCCCCGTGGCACCTCGCGGTGCTCGACGCCGTCGCCGCGCGCCTGTGCCTCGCCGACGTTCCGTACGACTCGATCGGCGCCCCTCCCCACCCCTCCGAGGTCGGCGTCTCGGAGTTCGTCGACGCCTTCGTCGCCGCAGCGCACCCGACGGTGCAGCGCGACGTCAAGGGGCTGCTCGCGCTCGTCGAGCACCTCTGGCCCCTGCGTTGCGGCTACGCGCATCGCTTCACTCGGCTCGATGCGGCCGCGCAGGACGACGTGCTCGCGAAGATGGAGTCGGCATCGATCGGCCTCGTGCGCGGCGCGTTCGCGGGGCTGAAGACGCTCGTGATGATGGGCTATTGGCGCGACGCGCGGACGTGGGGCGTGCTCGACTACGACGGCCCGCTGGTCGGCAGGCCCGCCGGCGGCTTCACGCCGCTTCGCTACCGGCCGCTCCGGGGCACGCCATGATGTGGCGCGGACGCGATCTCGATCACGACGTCGCGCTCGACGTCGACGCGGTCGTCGTCGGCACCGGCGCGTGGGGCTCGATCGCCGCGCGCGCGCTCGCGCGCTCGGGCGCGCGCGTGGTGGCCTTCGAGATGGGGAGCGATCACCTCGCCTCCGACATGACCCAGCGCGAAGACGAGATGCTCCCTGCGCTCTTCCAGGATCGCGCAGGGCGCATGACCGACGACCTCGCGATCACGGTCCTGCAAGGGCGCGGCGTCGGCGGCTCGACCATCCACAACACCAACCTCTGCAAGCGCATCGCGCCGGAGATCCTCGAGCTCTGGCAGCGCAGGCACGGCGTCGTCGGCTGCTCCGAGGCCGACCTACGCCCCGCGTTCGAGTCGGTCGAGCGGCTGCTCTCGGTCGCGCCGATCCCCGACGACTCGGTCAACGCGAACAACGACGTGCTGCGCCGCGGGCTCGCCGCGCTCGGCTGGCGCGGCGGCAAGCTGTCGCACAACCGCACCGGCTGCCAGAAGAGCGGCTTCTGCGAGCTTGGCTGCGCCTACGACGCGAAGAACAACGCGCGCAAGGTCGTGCTGCCGCTGGCGATCGAGGCGGGGCTGGAGCTGTGGGCCGACGTCGAGGTCGAGCGCGTGCTGCACCAGGGGGGACGGGTGACCGGGGTGCGCGCGAGGGCGGCGAGCGGCCGACCGATCGAGGCGCGCGCACGCGTGGTCGTGCTGTCGGCGAGCGCGGTCGGCAGCGTGGCGCTCGCGATCGCGAGCGAGGTGCCGGACCCGCACGAGCAGCACGGCAAGCGCCTGCGAATCCACCCGGGCGCAGCGGTCGCCGGGGTCTTCGGCGACGACGGCGCGCAGACGATCCAGGGCTGGAAGGGGATCCCGCAGAGCTGGGAGTGCACCGAGCTCCTCGATCTGCGCGAGGGCTCCGACAAGCGCGTGTGGATCCTCCCCGCGTTCGCGCACCCGATCGGCAGCGCGGTGACGATCCCGGGCTTCGGCGCCGCGCACATGCGGGCCATGCGCAACTTCGGCCGCCTCGCGGTGCTGAGCGCGATGGTGCACGACGAGACGATGGGGCACGTCTACCTCGCGCGCGACGGCCGCCCTGCCCTGCGCTATCCGATGCTGGAGTCCGACAGCGCGCAGCTGGCCCTCGGCCTGCGCTCCGCGGCGAAGCTCCTGCTCGCCGCCGGCGCGCGAGAGGTGATCGTCCCCGGGATCCCCCCGATCCGCGCGACGCGCGAGAAGGACCTCGCCGCCGTCGACGCGAGCTTCGCGCGCCCGCACGGCCTGCCGATGACGGCGGTGCACCCGATGGGGACGATGCGCATGGGCGAGGATCCGCGCGTGTCGGTCGTGCGCTCGACCGGCGAGCACCACCACGTGAAGGGGCTCTTCGTGCTCGACGGGTCGCTCTTCCCGACCTCGCTCGGGGGGCCGCCGCAGATCCCAATCTACTCGATGGCGGAGCACCTCTCGAGGCACGCGGTCGAGGCTGCGCGACGAGGCTAGCGCTGCACGCGATCGTGCCAGACCATCATCTCGATCGCGCCAGGGCCCTTGTTCCAGACATAGTCGTGCGGCCCCTGCGTCGACAGGTACTCGTGGGCGATGCCCATCGCCCTCAAGCGCTCGCTCGTGCTCGTGACGTCGTCGCGGAAGTAGTCGCCGCTCGACGTGACCAGGCGCAGCGGGCGACCGGCGAGCCTCTGGGCGACGAGCTCGACGACGTCGCCGACGATGCCTCGAATCGCCGGCTGCAGCGCGCCGACGACGCCGAACAGCTCGGGGTGCTTCAGGCCGATCTCGAGCGCCGTCATCCCGCCGAGCGACACGCCGTCGATCCCCGTCTGGCGCGCCTCGCTCGAGGCGGGGGTCTCCTTGCGCACGCGCGGCAAGAGCGCGCCGCCGATCCAGGCCGCGTAGTCGTCGAACGACAGCGCGCCGCCGATGGCGCTCGGCAGGTAGGGGCACGCGACGATCACGCCCGCGTAGGGCTCTTTTTGGAGTTCCGCGTTCACCGCGGCGAGGCGCCCCTCGGTGACGAGCCCTTGGAAGTCGGCAGCGGTCAGCGGCGGCGCTTCGATGGCCGCGAGCGCCGCGTCGAGCCCGTACCAGTCGAGCCACCCGTGCGCGCCGCGCTCGGGGGACTGCGTCTCCGTCATGCCGTGCAACGCGACGAGCACCGGGAGCTTCCTTCCCGCCGGCACCCCCTTCGGCACGAGCACGACCGCGCGCCGCGCGTCTCCGTGATCGTCGGGGAAGGTCCAGTCGAGCACCTGGAGCCCCGCGCGCACGTCGGCCGGCCGCGCGTGCGCGTCGCCGGACGCGCTCGAGGACGCGATCGACGGGGCGGCGTCGCCGCGCCCGCGACAGCCGAGGGCGGCCGCGCCGAAGAGCGCGCAGGCGTGGGCGAGCAGATCGCGGCGACGCATCGACCGTGATTGTCGGCGCCCGTCGCCGCTGCGCCAAGCCGGGGGGGTGCGGCGGCAGAGACCGGATGGAGCACCTACAAGAAGATCTCCAAGAAGAACCCCTGCCCCGCCGGCTACGAGACGAACGACATGCACGCCGCCGACGGCCCGCCCGGCGCCTACTCCGACGACGATCGGTTCTGCTACCTGCGCTGCCAAGCGCCGACGGAGTGCTGTGGGCTCGGGTCCGGTGAGGCGTACTGCAGCAACGGGACCTGCGCAGTGCGCTGAGCGCGCGCGCCGCGTCTGGCTCGCCTCTCGCCTCCTCGCGTCGGCAGAGCACAGCTCCTACGGCGGCTCTCGGCGCGCCCAGAACTCGGGATCGTCGCGCTAGCTCGTCAGCGAAGCCGCCCCGTCTGGTAGTCCATCACCGCCCGTTTGATTTCCTCCTGCGTGGTCATAACGAACGGCCCGTAGCGCGCCACCGGCTCCTTCAGCGGCCTCGCCGCCAAGAGCAGCAACCTCGCCCCCTCGGCGTCCGCTTCGATCGTGACCTCCTCGCCAGGGCCGAGCACGGCGACGGCCCCGCGCGGCACGCGCACGCCGCCGTTGGGCCCCACGTTGGCCGCCCCGACGAAGACGTACACGAACGCCCCGTGCTCCGCGGGGAGCCCCTGCACGAAGCGCGCGCGCGGCCTCAGCGCGATGTCGAGCATCGTCGGGGCCACCGAGATGCCCTGCACCGGCCCGCGGACCCCTTCGACCTCGCCCGCGACGACGCGGACCTTCGCCCCCTGAAGCTCGACCTCCGGGATCTGCTCGGGCGCGAGGTCCTGATAGCGCGGCTCCTTCATCTTCTCCGCGCGCGGCAGGTTCACCCAGAGCTGGAAGCCCCACATGAGGCCGTCTGCCTGGCGGGGCATCTCGCTGTGAACGAGGCCGCGCCCCGCCGTCATCCACTGGGCGCCGCCGCCGACCAGCAGGCCCGAGTTGCCCGCGCTGTCCTTGTGCTGCATCTCGCCCGCGATCATGTACGTCACGGTCTCGAAGCCGCGGTGCGGGTGATCCGGGAACCCTGCGATGTAGTCGTTCGGATCGTCCGAGCGAAACTCATCGAGCATGAGGAACGGATCGACCATCGGCAGCGCCGAGGTGCCGAGCGAGCGGTTCAAGCGAACGCCCGCGCCGTCCGACGTCGGCATCGACGGCACGACCTTGGCGACCTCACGTTGGGACATCGCACGGGACATTCTGCCCTCCATGGATGCTCAACGTGCGTCGTGCGCGCGCCGCGCACAGGAGGGCTCGCGGACAACGCATCGTTGCGCGTGGGGGATGAAACCCCGACGCCGTGCGCCGTCGCCGCGCAAGAGGCGCCCCGCGCGAGAGGTCGGTGGGACGCGACCTAGCAGGCCGTTGAGAAACGGCCTGCGGAAACCGTGACCGTCAGCAGGCTGTGGTCGATCGCGCGGGGGATCGCGGCATGACCCGGGAG
>JAJXTK010000529.1 GCA_021783935.1 Myxococcales bacterium
GGTCCACGCCCGACCGGAAGGTCGGGCCCTGGATTGCCGCCGTGTCTGATGCGGGCGGGGCAGGGGGCTGAGCCGCCGCCGGCCTCGGCAGCCACATCGCGATCGCCAGCACGAGCCACGGCCCATGGATGAGGCGGGCAGTCGTCACGGGAACCTCCAGCACGGCGGGGGAAGAGCCGCCAGTGTAGCGCAGGGGCCGGGCCCCGCCAACGCGTTCGGCCCGACCGGCCCGCTCGGCGAGGAGCCGATCGTGGTCGAGGCGGTCTCGTCGGGCGCGCCGCCGTCGCAGCCGCTGTCGACGCAGATCGCGGTGCTCGACATGCTGCGCGCGACGCTCCCGCTGCGCGCGCTCGAGCTCTCGGCCGACAACGACGCGGGGTGGGACGAGCTCGCGCGCTACGCGTACGCCGCAGCGCTCAACGGCGATCCGATGATCGCCTCGCTCGGCGCGCACACCCTCGCGTGGCTCGCCTCCGGGCTCTCGCTCCAAGCGGTGCGCATCGCCGCGAGGGGCGAGGGGACCGAGACGGCGGCCGTCCCCGCCACCGTGGCGACCGCGGTCGGCGATCCCGACGCGCGGCTCGCCAAGACCCTCGGCGGCATCGGGCGCTTTCTGCCGCTCGGGCGTCCGTCGACCTTCAAGAAGGCGCTCGTCAAGCGCCCCGAGCTCGACGCCTCGCGCGCGAACGCCGCGCGCGGCGCGGTCGCTCGCCTCGCGACCGTGAAGGTCGAGGAGCTCGTGAGGCTCGCCGTGCCCGCGCTGCTCGATCGCACCGCGCCGGTCGATCCCCCCGCGCCGCTGCCGATGCCCGACGCCGCGCCGACCATCGTCCCCTCGGCGGTCGCCGCGGCCTCCTCGGCGGCGCGCGCCGCGCTCGAGGTGGCCGCGACGGGGGGCGTCCGGCGATCCCGCAAGCGCCGGACCCCGCGTGGGCTCTGGCTCGGGGCGCTCGCGGCCGCGGCGGCGCTCTGGCTCGCGTGGCGCGAGTCGCGCGAAGAGGGCGAAGGCGTCTGAGCCGCCGACGCGGCGCGAGGTGACGGCCCGGGTGTGGCCGCCGAGGCACGCCCCTCGGCGCGCGCGTGGCGACTCTGCGCCAGTCCTGGTGCCGTGCGCCACGACAGAACTGTCGCCCTTCGACGGCGCGACGGCGGCGATATTCACTGTATTCGCTGCAGCAGCCCGTTTGGCCCGTACCTTGAAGCGGCCCCACGCACCATGCGCTCGGCCGGCCTCCTCTTCGCCCCCACCCTCCTGCTCGCGCTCGGCGGCGTCGCGCGCGCCGGTGCGCCCCTGCCGCCCGAGGCCCACGAGGCCCACGAAGCGAGCGAGCCAAGCGAAGCGAGCGAGCCCGCCGAACCCGCCGACGACGACGCGATCGACGGCGCCGCCAAAGCCGCGAGCGACGACTCGACGACCGTGGTCGGCGCCCCCGGCTCGCGCGGCGTCACGGTCGTCGCCCCGACCGCGCACGGCGGCACCGTGGTCGCGCGCGACTGCAAGTCGGTGACGGTCACCGGCAGCCCCACGCTCGTCGACGCGAGCGGCCAGCCGCTCTGCCCCTTCAAGCCGCCGGAGCCCGAGGTGCGCATCGTCTACGTCGAGCGCGATCCACGCCCCAAATTCGCGCCGGATCCCGAGCGCGGCGGCGCGATCGCGCTCGGCGCGGTGGCGCTCGGCATCGGCTCGATCGTCCTCGGCGGCTGGTACGCGAGCTCGGTCGGCAGCGACTACGACGCCTGCCAGATGGCGCACCCCATCCAGCGGACGACCGCCTACGGTACCTACACCGACTACAACAGCTACACGGGGTGCCGCGCGAGCGGCGGGCTCGGGGCGCTCTCCCTCTACACGGCGCTCATGTCCTTCGCGCCCACCCTCCCGCACTTCGTCGTCGGCGACAGTACCAATGGCTGGATCTGGTCGGCGGTGATCGCGAGCTCGATCGGCCTCGGCAAGCTCGTCGACATGGCCGACTCCAGCGTCCGCGACGTCGGCACCGGCGGCGCCTTGCTCGGCTTCGTCCTGCCGGCGACGCTCGGCATCGTGGCCCTCGCAACCACCCCCCACCGCGAGGACCTCGCCCACAAGCACGACAAGCCGAAGGTCGAGGGGTTCGCGCTCACGCCGCTCCTAGCCCCGGGGGGCGGCACCAACGGCGCATTGGCCTCGATGACGGGGACGTTCTAGCGAGGGCGCGTTGAGGGAGGTCGATATGCGTGTGATTCGTGCCGTGGCGCTGGCGTCGCTCGCGTGCGCGAGCGGGTGCGTGCTCGACGCGCTCGGCTGGCAAGAGACCGTCACCGACAAGTCGAGCCTCTACTCGCCGCCGCAGCTCACCGACGACGTCCTCGCCGACAAGCACCCCGTCTTCGACCCGAGCCGCACCGTCGTCGAGACCTTTGGCACCTGCACGGTCACGCTGAACAAGAGCGCGGCGATCACCAAGCTCGATCTGCCCGGCTGGTCGGCCGACGACGCGAGCATCCAAGACGCGCTCTACCCCGACTACGTCACCGCTGCCGGAAAGCTCGGCGATCGCGAGCTCCTGCCGTCGATGGAGCTGCTCGAGGCGTCGCTCAAGCCGTTCGACGACGGGATGTACGCGGCGGTGGAGCTCGCGGCCGAGGACGGCTCGTCGGGCGCGCCCGTCTCGAAGGGGGCCATGTTCCAGCGCGTGCTCGCCGAGCTCGTGAGCCACGCGACCAGCGGCGCGGCGAGCGAGCAGCCGTTCGCGCGCGAGGGGGCCGCGCAGCTCGCGGCGGCGGTGAAGCTCGCGGGGGGCACGCCGAGCGCGCCGAGCGACGTGCTCTCGCAGGCCGACGCGCTGATCGCCGAATTCTCGGCCGATCCGCTCGCCTCGCGGCCGATCGGCTTCTACGGCTGGAGCGCCCCGCTCTCGGCCATCTTCCGGCGTGATCGCTTCCTGCAAGCCTACCTCGCCGCCCCGAGCTTCGGCGCCGACGCGGCGATCGCGCACGCCTTCGAGAGCTCCGGCGCGCTCGCCGACGAGCAGCGCGTGCTGTCGCTCTACGCCGGCATGACCGACGCCTACTTCGATCGCCCGGTGATCGATCTCGCCGACGCCGCCTCGGCGCCCGCCGCCTTCGACGCGCTCGGCGCGATGCAGTCGAACTACCTCTCCGCGCACCCCGAGGTGAGCCTCACCGGCGATCCGTGCAAGGCGCGCCTCGCGATCCTCCCGCCGAGCGAGTCGCCCGACGAGCGCGTGTTCCGCGAGATGTTCTGCGCGACGCCGCCGCCGTCGGGGACCAACCTGCTCGACGTGCTCGTGAACCTGATCCGCGCCGGCCAGCTCGATCTCACCCCCACGGCGAACAGCGGCTGGCTCTCGCGCCAGATGTGGGCGCTGCAGACCCTGCTCGTGCCCGAGTCGGCCCCCGAGAAGGACAACCTGTTCCTGACGGCGGCGTACAAGCAGAAGCTCGTCAGCACCTTCGAGACGATCCTGACCGAGAACCGCGAGACGCACGCCAAGCAGGACAGCTTCGGCTCGAGCGAGGCCGCGTCGGCCACTGCCTCAATGCCGGTCGTCGATCTCTACCCGCTGCTGCCGATCGAGCCGTTCCCGAGCTACTACTTGCGCACCGCGCGCGCGTATCGGTTCGTGCAGACGCTGCTCACGGCGGTGATGGGGCCCGACTTCCTCGCGCAGGCGCACCGGCTGAAGGAGGACGGCACGAGCTCCACGCTGTCGCTCGGCGACGAGCTCGCGGCGGTCATCCTGCGCAGCTACGGCTTCTACGCGATCGCGGCCGACGCGATCGGGTCCGCGCCGAGCCTCGCGCCCGACGAGGACGCGGGGGTCGACCTCGCGGCCGCGCGCCAGGCGGCGCGCGCGTGGCTGCCGAGCTGGCGCACCGACCCGGACACCGCGCGCGATCCGCGCGTGATCGTGCCGGAGTTCGCCGATGCGCAGTCGAACATGGTGCACTACTGGGCGATGATCGGCGTGCGCGCGGTGCCGATGAAGGCCGAGTTCATCGCGGGGCACGAGCCGCAGGTCGTGAAGGACGACATGTACTGCGCGAGCGGCACGTTCGTCCCGCACAACGCCTACCTGCTCATCGGCAAGACGATCGACGTCGCGCTCTCGGCCGGCACGCCGCCGCCGACGCGCGACGAGTTCCGCGCGCTGTGCGATCAGAAGGGGAGCGCGGACGCCATCGCCGCCGCGCTGGCCGGGCTGTGACCGGGGCGCGCGCGCTAGTAGCGATCGCGGCGATCGCGGCGATGCCCGGGTGCGGCTTCGCGCTCGCGCAGACCGCGAAGGTGCAGCCCAAAGAGGTCTTCACCGGGCAGGCGGGGCTCGGCGGGCTGACGAGCCAGACCGACACCGATCGCGGCGGCGGCAACCTGGCCAACGTGACGAGCGAGCTCGGCCTCCGCGCCGGCGTCGGGTCGAACGTCGACCTCGGCGCGGCGGGGTACATGGGGGCGGGCGCCTTGATCGACGCGAAGTGGAGCCTGCTCGATCAGGGGCGGCGCGAGGCGATCGCGCTGCGGGGCGGCGTCGGCGCGGCGGCCCCGACGGCGGCGCGCGACGTGGTCGCTGCGGACGCGGCGATCCCGATGGTTTTGAAGCTTCGCGAATCGGGCCGCAATGTCGAATACTGCGCCTTCCCGATGCTTGATCTGAAGATCAAGAATTATTGGAAACGGTGAACTTCGCTCACAGGA
>JAJXTK010000530.1 GCA_021783935.1 Myxococcales bacterium
GAAGGGGGATTTGCAGGGGTGGGTGACGCTCGATAACCGCACCGGCACGAGCTACGACAACGCGACGTTGAAGCTGGTCGCCGGCGACGTGCGCAAGCTGCAGCCGCCGCGCGAAGACGATTCCGACTCCGCCGGCGACGTCGAGGAGACGGCCGCCGCGCCGCCGCCGCCCGAGTTCAAGGAGGAGGGGTTCTTCGAATACCACCTCTACACCCTGAGCCAGCCGACCTCGGTGAAGGACAAGGAGCAGAAGCAGATCTCGCTGCTCGAGGCCAAAGGGATCGCGCTCGACAAGCGGCTGATCTTCCGCGGCACCGACTACTGGTTCCGCAACCGCTACGGGCAGGTCGCCCAGAACCAGAAGGTCGGCGTCTTCCTCGACATCCAGAACAAGGAGCAGAACAAGCTCGGCATAGCGCTGCCGAAGGGGGTCGTGCGCGTCTACAAGGCCGACAAGTCGGGGCAGAAGCAGTTCATCGGCGAGGACTCGATCGACCACACGCCGCGCGACGAGAAGGTGCGAATCAAGATGGGCGAGGCGTTCGACGTCGTCGGCGATCGCAAGCAGACCGACTGGACGAACCTCGGCGCCTGCACCTCCGAGTCGGCGTGGGAGATCTCGCTCCGAAACCACAAGGACACCGCCGAGTCTGTGCTCGTCTACGAGCCCGCCGGCGGCGACTGGGAGATCCTCGCGTCGAGCATCCCCGCGACCAAAGAGGACGCGCACACGTTCACCTTCGACGCCAAGGTGCCCGCGCGCAGCGAGACGAAGATCACCTACCGAGTCCGCATCCGCTGGTGCTGACCGCGCACGAACGAGGAACCACCATGATCCGCTTCGATTTTAAGGCTCCTTTCGTGCGCCCCGCCCTCGCGCTCGCCGCCCTCGTCGGCGCGAGCGCCGCTTGGACCTCGCGCGCGCCCGCGCAGAGCGCGCAGGCGACCTCCAAGGTCTCGACCTCCAAGGACCGCACCGAGGTCTCGATCACCGTCTACAACTCCGACTTCGGCCTGGTGCGCGAGGTGCGCGACCTCGATCTCGCGCCGGGGCGCGTCGCGCTCGAATTTCGCGACGTCGCCTCGCAGATCCAGCCCGAGACGGTGTCGATCAAGGGGCCGACGGCCGACTCGCTGCGCGTCTTCGAGCAGAACTACCGCTACGACCTGCTCTCGCCCGAGACGCTGCTGAACAAGTACGTGGGCAAGAAGGTCCGCGTCTACCGCTGGAACCAGCAGCTCGGCAAGGAGGACGCCTTCGACGCCGAGGTCTTGTCGGTCAATGGCGGTCAGCCGGTGCTGAAGATGGGCAACGAGATCACCTATGGCTTCCCGGGTCGCTTCGCGTTCCCCGAGGTCCCGGCGAACCTGATCGCCAAGCCGACGCTGGTCTGGATGCTCGACGCCAAGCAGGCCAAGCAGCAGGTCGAGGTCAACTACCTGACGCACGGGCTCGGCTGGAAGGCCGACTACGTGCTCTCGCTCGACGAGACCGACACCAAGGGCGATCTCCAGGGGTGGGTCACGCTGACCAACCACTCGGGCACCTCGTTCGAGGGCGCGCGGCTGAAGCTCGTGGCCGGCGACGTCAACCGCGTGCGGCCGAGCTACCCCGGCTACTACGGCCTCCCGATGGGCGGCGCGTACGCCAAGGCAGAAGCCCCTGCGTTCCGCGAGGAGGGGCTGTTCGAATATCACCTCTACACGCTCAGCCAGCCGACCGACGTGCTGAACAACGAGCAGAAGCAGGTGAGCCTGCTCGAGGCCAAGGGGATCGCGATCGACAAGAAGCTGATCTTCTACGGCCAGCAGTACTGGTTCCGCAGCAGCTACGGCCAAGTCTCGTCGAACCAGAAGATCGGCGTCTACCTCGACATCGTGAACGCCGAGAAGAACCACCTCGGCATGCCGCTGCCGAAGGGGATCGTGCGCGTCTACAAGGCCGACAAGTCCGGCAACAAGCAGTTCGTCGGCGAGGACAACATCGACCACACGCCGCGCGACGAGAAGGTGCGCGTCAAGCTGGGCGAGGCGTTCGACGTCGTCGGCGATCGCAAGCAGATGTCCTGGAAGGGGTTCGGCTCCTGCACGAGCGAGAGCGAGTGGGAGATCTCGCTCCGCAACCACAAGGACGCGGCCGTCGTGGTCGAGGACGTCGAGCCGATCGGCGGCGACTGGGAGGTCCTCTCCGAGAGCCAGCCGCACCAGAAGAAGGACGCCTTCACGTTCACCTACGACGTGAAGATCCCCGCCAAGGGAGAGACCAAGGTCAAGTACCGAGTGAGGGTCAAATGGTGCTGAGCCGCACGCTGCTCGTGGCTTCGTCGATCGCGATCGCGGCCCCCGCCGCCGCGGCCGCGAACAAGATCTCGACCTCGACCGATCGGAGAGAGGTCGCGATCACGGTCTACAACTCGGACTTCGGCCTCGTCCGCGAGGCGCGTGAGCTCGATCTCGGGCAGGGGCGCGTGTCGCTCGAGTTTCGCGACGTGGCCTCGCTGATCCAGGCGGAGACCGTCTCGATCAAGGGGGCGGCGGCCGACTCGCTGCGCGTCTTCGAGCAGAACTACCGCTACGACCTGCTCTCGCCCGAGACGCTGCTGAGCAAGTACGTCGGCAAGAGGGTCCGCGCCTACCGCTGGAACCCGGTCCTCGGGCGCGAGGACGGCTTCGACGCCGAGGTCCTGTCGGTCAACGGCTCCGAGCCGGTGCTCAAGATCGGCGGCGAGATCACCTACGGATTCCCGGGGCGCCTCGCGTTCCCCGAGGTGCCGGCGAACCTGATCGCCAAGCCGACGCTGGTCTGGTCGCTCGAGAGCGCGCAGGCGAGGCAGCGGGTCGAAGCGACGTACATGACCCGAGGGCTGAACTGGAAGAGCGACTACGTGCTCGTGCTCGACGACAGCGACGCCAAGGGCGACCTGCAGGGGTGGGTCACGCTGACCAACCGCTCGGGCGCGTCGTACGAGGGGGCGAAGCTGCAGCTCGTCGCCGGCGACGTGAACCGCGTGACGCCGCCCGCGTACGAGAAGGTCTATCCGGCGGCCACCCGTGCAGCGCCGGCCGCGGCGCCCGCGCCGGTGTTCAAGGAAGAGGGGCTGTTCGAGTATCACCTCTACACGCTCAGCCAGCCGACCGACGTGCTGAACAACGAGCAGAAGCAGGTGAGCCTGCTCGAGGCCAAGGGGATCGCGATCGACAAGAAGCTGATCTTCTACGGCCAGCAGTACTGGTTCCGCGGCAGCTACGGCCAGGTCACCTCGAACCAGAAGGTCGGCGTCTTCCTCGACATCCAGAACAAGGAGCAGAACCACCTCGGCATGCCGCTGCCCAAGGGGGTCATCCGCGTCTACAAGGCCGACAAGTCGGGGCAGAAGCAGTTCGTCGGCGAGGACAGCATCGACCACACGCCGCGCGACGAGAAGGTGCGCGTCAAGCTGGGCGAGGCGTTCGACGTCGTCGGCGATCGCAAGCAGATGTCGTGGAAGGGGTTCGGCTCCTGCACGAGCGAGAGCGAGTGGGAGGTTTCGCTCCGCAACCACAAGGACACGGCCGTCGTCGTCGAGGACGTCGAGCCGATCGGCGGCGACTGGGAGGTCCTCTCGGAGAGCCAACCGCACCAGAAGAAGGACGCCTTCACGTTCACCTTCGACGTGCAGATCCCCGCCAAGGGGGAGACGAAGGTGAAGTACCGCGTGCGCGTGCGTTGGTGCTGACGCGCGCTCACCAGGCGCTGGCCGCGCGCGGATCGTCGGGCGCGCGCTCGGCGAGCTCGAGGGTCGCGAACACGTCGAGCCCTCCGCGGCCGAGCACGTGCGCTCCGCGGAGCGAGAAGCGGAAGCAGCCGCAGGGGTGGCGGTAGCGAAGCGCGCCGTAGACGTCGAGGAGCGCGAGGTCCGACAGCCTCGGCGCGGCGAGGGCGGGTACGAACGCGTCGCCCCCCCCGGAGATCGCGAGCGCGCGGCCGAGCGGCAGATAGCTCGAGAGCCCGGCGGTGGTCCCCGAGCTCGCGAGCCATGCCGGCGTCGCGAGCCACGGCCCGAGGTCACGCCCGAGCACGGCGAGCGCGCCGAGCGGCGAGAGCTCCGAGCGGATCGCGCCGCGCGCCTCGACGCCGAGCAGGTCGCGCGCCGCCTGCCAGCGCAGGGTGCCGAGGCCGACGTACGCGAGGGAGGTGAGCGCCCCGTCGATCGGCCGCGCGACGGCGCCGTCGAAGCGCGCGTCGAAGCCACCGCCGTCCGCGTGGTGCAGATCGAGCGCGAGATCGCCCGCCACGACGCCGTCGCGCCGCCCCGCGAGCACGAGCGCGCCGGCCACCAGCTCGCCGCCGACCGAGCCCGTGAACGGGTCGCGGCCCGGCGCGATGCCGCCGCCGAGCGCGCCGAGGCTGGTGCGCACGCCGGCCGCCGCAGCCCCCGCGGCGATGCGCGTGTCAGCATTGGCAGCAGTGGCCGAAGGGTCGAAGATCGCCGCGGCGGGGAAGCCGACGAGCACGCGCTCGGGCCCCTCGGCGAGCGCGCCGACGAGCGCGCCGCGCACGAGCGGCTCGATCACGTGCATGACCGGCGGGCCGCCGCGCGCGCGCTCGACGTCGAGGGCGCGCGCGAGCGGCAGGCTCGCCTCGAAGCGCGCCTCGCCGATCGCCGCGAGGGCGCGAGCCTCGCTCGACGGGTCGCCCGTGTCG
>JAJXTK010000531.1 GCA_021783935.1 Myxococcales bacterium
AGGACCTTGTCGTCGAGCGCGAAGGCCCTCTGCAGCGCCGCGAGCAGCGAGGCGTCTGCGGGCCCCGAGAGCTCGGGAAGCAGGGTGACCCCGATGCTGGAGCCCTGCGTCGCGGGCTTGACGACGAGCGAGCGGCCGACCACCTCGACGGCGCGCGCGGCGAGCGCGGCGATCGGCCCCGACTCCGCGGCGAGCACGAGCTCCTGCGCGACGGGCAAGCCGGCCGCGCGGAACGCCACCTTGGCCTGCACCTTGTCGTTCGCCAGCGCCGAGGCGAGCACCCCCGCGCCGACGTACGGGAAGCCGAGCAGCTCGAGGAGTCCTTGGAGCCCGCCGTCCTCGCCGACCGCACCGTGCACCACGGGGAAGACCACGTCGTACGGCGCCTCGAGGAGCTTCGCCGGCAGCGTGCGATCGCACTCGAGCCGCGTGACGTCGTGCCCGCACTTGGCGAGCGCGCCGGCCACGGCGGCCGCCGACACGCGGCTCACCTCTGCTTCGGAGGACGGCCCTCCCTGGACGACGGCGACGCGGAGCGCGTCGGGGAACGGCGGGGGGAGCGACGAAGCGGGGGCGCGCAGCATGGCCGGGCCTCGTACCACGAGCGCGATGCGGAAGAAGCCACTCGCACCGCGGGCTCGGGCGCGTCGACCGACCCCGCACCGCCGGCGCCGCCGGCGGCCGCCAGCGGTCCGCCGGACGAGCGATCGTGAATTGCAGCGAAATTTCGCGCTGCGCACGTCGGCACGCCGCTCGCTGAGGCGATGGGCATCATGCTCGCGACCGCCCACACGCTCACCCTCGTCGGCCTCGACGCCCATCCGGTGCGGGTCGAAGTCCGCTCCGGCCGCGGCACGGCCTACTTCGGCATCGTCGGTCTCCCCGAGGTGACCGTGCGCGAGGCGAGCGTCCGCGTCCGCTCGGCCCTGCAGCAGGTCGGCGTCGATCTCTCGAGCTTCGCGGTCACCGTCAACCTCGCGCCGGCCGACCTGCGCAAGGCCGGCAGCGCCTTCGATCTGGCGATCGCTGTGGCGACCCTTGCGGCCGTGGGCAGCGTCGACGAGGCGCCCCTCGCGACGACGCTGCTGCTCGGCGAGCTCTCGTTGACGGGGGCCCTTCGGGCGGTTCGCGGCGTGCTGCCGCTCTTGAGGCAGGCGCGTCGCTGCGGCGTCACTCGCGCGGTAGTCCCCACCGCCAACGGCGCGGAGGCGGCCGCGGTGGCGCGCGCCGCCGGCGTAGAGGTCCTCGTCGCCGACGCGCTCGTCGACGTCCTCGAGCACCTGCGCGGCGGCCGGGCCCTCGAGGCCGCCTCTGCGGGCAGCCTGAGCAGCGCGCGTGTCGAGAGCTCGGTGGATCTCGCGGAGGTCCGCGGCCAGCCGGCCGCGCGCCGCGCGCTCGAGATCGCGGCCGCCGGCAACCACGACCTGCTCATGATCGGCCCGCCAGGCGCGGGCAAGACGATGCTCGCCCGCCGCGTGGGCACCATCCTGCCGGCGCTCGAGGAGGACGAGGCGCTCGAGGTCACGGCGATCCACAGCGTCGCGGGCACGCTCGGCGCCACGACGGGACTCCTGCGCACGCGCCCCTTTCGCGCCCCTCATCACAGCGTGTCGGACGCAGGGCTGCTCGGCGGCGGCGATCCTCCGCGCCCGGGCGAGGTCTCGCTCGCACACGCAGGTGTGCTCTTCCTCGACGAGCTGCCGGAGTTCCGGCGCCCCGCGCTCGAGGGGCTTCGTCAGCCGCTCGAGGACGGCACGATCACGATCGCGCGGGCGCGCTCTCGCGCCACCTTCCCCGCGCGGCCGCTGGTGATGGCGGCGATGAACCCCTGCCCGTGCGGCTACGCGGGCTCGCCGCGCTGCCGCTGCACGCTCGAGCGCGTCAAGACCTACCGCGCGCGCGTGTCGGGCCCGATCCTCGACCGGCTCGATCTCCACATCGCGCTGCCAGCCGTCGAGGTCGCGGCGCTCGCCGACCTCGCGAGCCCTCCGGCCGAGTCGTCGTCGCAGGTGCGCGCGCGCGTCGAGGCGTGCCGCGCGGTGCAGCGGGAGCGCTTCCGGCGCGGGGAGACGAGCGCCTCCACCAACGCGCGCCTCGGCGTGCGCGACCTCGGTCACGTCGGGCGCCTCGACGCGCGCGGCACCGCCCTGATCGGCGCCGCGCTCGACAAGCTCGGCCTCTCGGCGCGCGCCTACGTCAAGGTCCTGCGCGTCGCGCGCACGCTCGCTGACCTCGACGGCGTCGACGCGATCCGCGTCGCGCACGTCGCGGAGGCCATCCAGTACCGCGTCCTCGATCGGCGAATCGACGAGGCCGCGTAGCACCTCGCGCGCGTCGCGCCGCATGGGGCGGCTCGCGTGCGCGGTCGTGTCGTCAACGGCGCCCGAAGGGGCGCGAAGGGAGTCGTGTCATGTTCGAGTCGTTCAACGAGAAGGTGAAGGCGATCAAGGCGGTGGTCGCGGGCGTCGAGAAGCAGTTCGGAAAGGGGTCGCTCATGGCCCTCGGCGACGTCGAGGAGATGGAGCCCGTCGCGGCGCTCCCCTCCGGCTCGACGGGGCTCGATCTCGCGCTCGGCGTCGGCGGCTACCCCCGCGGCCGGGTGGTCGAGATCTTCGGCCCCGAGTCGAGCGGCAAGACGACGCTCACCCTGCACGCGATCGCGGAGGCGCAGCGCGCGGGGGGCCTCGCCGCGTTCATCGACGCCGAGCACGCCTTCGACGTCCAGTACGCCAAGCAGCTCGGCGTCGACACCGAGAAGCTCCTCGTCTCGCAGCCCGACACCGGCGAGCAGGCGCTCGAGATCGCCGAGGCGATCGTCCGCTCGGGCGCCGTCGACCTCGTCGTCATCGACTCCGTCGCGGCGCTGGTCCCGAAGGCCGAGATCGAGGGGGAGATGGGCGATCAGCACATGGGCCTGCAGGCGCGCCTCATGAGCCAGGCGCTCCGCAAGCTCACCGCCGTCACCCACCGCACGCAGACCACGCTGATGTTCATCAACCAGCTGCGCAACAAGATCGGCGTCGTCTTCGGCAATCCCGAGACCACTACCGGCGGCAACGCCCTCAAGTTCTACGCGTCGGTGCGCCTCGACGTGCGTCGGGTGGCGACGGTGAAGTCGGGCGAGGAGAAGCTCGGCTCGCGCACGCGGGTCAAGGTGGTGAAGAACAAGTGCGCGCCCCCCTTCACCGAGGCCGAGTTCGACATTCGCTGGGGCGGCGGCATCGACGCGGCCGGCGAGCTCATCGACCTCGGCGTGCTGCGCGGCATCGTCGACAAGAGCGGCGCCTACCTCTCGTTCGCCGGCGAGAACCTCGGGCAGGGGCGCGAGCGCGCGCGTGACGCGGTGATCGCCAACCCCGTGCTCTTGCAGACGCTCAGGGACGCCGTGCTCGCGGCTGGCCCGGTGCGCCCGGGGCGCCGCGAGAAGGCGGAGGCCTGAGCGCGCCGCGCACGCCGAGCGTGGTGCCCGTGGGAGGCCGCGGGCGCCGCGCGCGTGCGGACTTCGAGCCTCGCGTGGCGAGCGCCTGGTCGCGCTCACACCGGCACGGGGCCGCCGAAGTACCCGAAGAACCGCGCGATCCA
The DNA here is from genome assembly GCA_021783935.1 of Myxococcales bacterium. Lineage (GTDB taxonomy): Bacteria > Myxococcota_A > Polyangia > Polyangiales > JADJMO01 > CAIXWQ01. The sequence goes on from JAJXTK010000531.1 coordinate 3,583, forward strand.
CAGGGCGATGAGGAGCCCGACCAGCACGTGCCACGCGAGCCCCAGGGGGCGCGGCAGCGGCCCGAGGACATCCTTGCGCAGCATGTCGCGGGCGACGAACGGCACGGACACCGCGACGAGCGCCGCGGACACCAGGGCGAGGGGATGCAGGTGCAGCGACGCACGCCAGCCCCCGCGCGCCGCGAGCTCGCACGCGCGGGTCACGCCGCACCCTGGGCAGGGGGTGCGCAGCAGCAGTCGCATCGGGCAGGTCGGAAACGGCGCCAGCGTCAGCGCCGCCATGGCCCCGCCGAGCAAAAGGAGACGCCCCCACCTCGCGCGCAGCGGGCGTGGGGGCGTCGTCATCGGGACGGGCGGCGAGCTCGCGTTCGTCACGTCGAGACCGCACGTGCGGCAGCGCGCTCGCGAGAGATCACTGCAGCGACGGGTCCCAGATCTTGTTCATCTCCTGCTGGACCTTCATCGCGGCGAGCGGGAAGAACAAGAAGCCGAAGATCAGGAAGTTCACGCCGTTGTCTTGCGCGTTCTGGCGACCGGCCTTGCGCTGGGCTTCCTGAATGAGCTTGCCGATCTTGAGGATCGTCAGGAACTGAAAGACGCCGCAGATGAGCGCCATGATCAGCTCCTTCGTCGGATTCAGCTCCTGATCCGACTTGTTCAGGTACGCCTTCAGCTCCGGCAACACCTTGAAATAGATGAGGATGATGTTCCAGATCCCGCACGTCACGAGCGTCAGGATCATCATCTTCATCGGATCGCGCATCTCGCCGACGCCGCCCGTCGGCCCCATGCCAAAGGGGGCGCCAGGTGGGGCCATGCCGCCGTACCCGGGGGGCGCCATCATGCCGGGCGCGGGCGCGAAGCCCGGCGCGGGAGGCGGAGCCGCGCCCATCGGCGCCTGCGGAGGCGCGCCGAAGCCTGGCGGCGGTGGAGCGCCGAAGCCTCCCGGCGGTGGAGCGCCGAAGCCTGGCGGCGGTGGAGCGCCGAAGCCTCCCGGCGGCGGAGCGCCGAAGCCTGGCGGCGGTGGAGCGCCGAAGCCTCCCGGCGGTGGAGCGCCGAAGCCTCCCGGCGGCGGAGCGCCGAAGCCC
>JAJXTK010000532.1 GCA_021783935.1 Myxococcales bacterium
CGAGAAGAGCTTCCTCACTGCCGCGCGACTGCTCTCGTCGGCGCGCCTCCCCGAGGCCACGGTGCAGGCGCTCAACCACATGTACGAGCGCATCGACGGCAAGGGGTTCCCCGATCAGCAGAGCGGCAAGGACATCCCGCTCGGCGCGCGCATCCTCGCGATCACCGACACCTACGCCGACCTCACGCAGAACCCGCGCAACCCCTTTCGCAAGCAGCTGCGCCCTATCGAGGCGAGCGAGGTGCTCGCGAAATACAAGGGGGAGATCTTCGACGACGCGCTCGTCGATCTCTTCCGCATCGTGGTCACCGGCGATGACATCAAGAACAAGCTGCTCGCCGGCCGCCGCGCGGCGCTCCTGGTCGATCCCGACCCCGAGGAGACCACGGTCCTCGAGCTGCGGATGATCGAAGCGGGCTTCGAGGTGAAGACGGTTCGCACGGCCGAGAGGGCGCTCGAGGTGATCGCCGAAGAGGACTTCGAGCTCGTCGTGACCGAGGTCGAGCTGCAGCCGATCGACGGCTTCGCGCTGCTCGAGACGGCGCGCCGCACCGAAAAGGGGCGCGCCGCCACCTGGGTCTTCCACGCCTCGCGCGCCGATCGCGAGGACGTCAATCGAGGCTTCGAGCTCGGCGCCGCCGACTACGTGCAGAAGCCGGCGCGCGCCGAGATCCTCGTCGCCAAGCTCCGCAAGCTCGTCGAGCAAGGGGCACCGCAGCGCGGCGCGCGCACCGCCGTCTCGGGCTCGCTCGAGGAGATGGGGCTGACCGACATGGTCCAAATCCTCGCGCAGGGGCGCAAGACGGGCGCGCTCAAGATCCGTTCCGGCAACGAGTCGGGCGAGCTGCACTTCGTCTCCGGCGAGGTCTACAACGCCGTCTTCGGCAAGCGCAGCGGCGATGACGCCTTCTTCGAGCTGTTGAAGCTCAAGACCGGCGACTTCGTGCTCGACCCCGATTTCAAGGCCGAGCAGCGCGTGATCACGATCAGCGCCGAGGGGCTGCTGCTCGAGGCGATGCGCCGGCTCGACGAGAGCGCGCGCGCCTGATCAGGTCGCAGGGAGCTCGCTCCGCTCGATTTCGAACGCGTCACGTCCCGGGGAATTTCGCGATCGCGTCCCAGTTTTCGGCGATCTCCTGCGCCGTCCAGACGCCTTCGTCGGCGTCCTTGAAGCGCCCCGGCGACTCCATGACCTTGTACGCGTAGACGCGGCTGCCGGCGACGGCGAGCACCAGCCCGCTGCGGTCGCCGCAGAGATCGCTCGCCAGGAACAGCGCCGCCGGCGCGACGTGCTCGGGGGTCATGTTCGCGACCCCCTGCATCATGGGCAGGTCCTCGGTCATGCGCGTCTTGGCGATCGGCGCGAGCGCGTTGACCGTGATGCGGTGCTTCTGCAGCTCGATCGCGCTGGTGCGCGTCAGGCCGTAGATGCCGGCCTTGGCGGCCGCGTAGTTCGCCTGGCCGAAGTTGCCGAGGAGCCCCGAGACGCTCGTCGTGTTCACGATGCGACCGCTCGCGCCGCCGGCGCCGCCTTGCGCGATGACCTGCCTCGCGAACGCCTGCGAGCAGAAGAAGGTCCCCTTCACGTGCACGGTGAGCACCGCGTCGAGCATCTCCGCGTCCATCTTGAGGAAGCTCTTGTCGCGGATGATGCCGGCGTTGTTGACGAGCACGTCCACGCGCCCGAACGCGTCGACGGCCGTCTTGACGATCGCGGCGGCCCCCTCCGCCGTCGCGACCGAGTCGTGGCTCGCGGTCGCCTTGCCGCCCGCCCTGCGGACCTCCTCGACGACCGCGTCGGCGACCGACTGCGAGCGCCCGTCGCCGGCGCGCGAACCACCCACGTCGTTGACCACGATCGACGCGCCTTCCCGCGCGAACAGCAACGCCTCGGCCCGACCGATGCCGCCGCCTGCGCCCGTGACGATCGCGACCTTTCCTTCGAGCAAACCCGACATTTTCAGCTCCTTGGCGCGCGCCTCGCGGGGCGCGCCTCCTCGACGGTGTCGTGACTACCCCCCGGCCGGCGCAGCGGCTAGGGTCGCGCCAATGGCCGCCGAACCCACCGTCGCCGAGTCCGCCCTCCCGTCCACCGCCGGCGTCGAGATCGTCGAGATCCCGTTCGGCACGGACACCGGGCGCTTCCTCGACGTGGCACGCACGGTCTACGCGGGCGATCCCACGTGGGTCTGCCCGCTCGACATGGACATGAAGGATCGCTTCGACCCGAAGAAGAACCCCTTCTTCGAGCACGCCGAGGGGACGACCTTCATCGCGCGCAAGGGGGGCCGCGACGTCGGGCGCACCACCGCGCAAATCGATCACGAGCACATCAAGCGCTACGCCGACGCGCGCGGCTTCTTCGGCTTCCTCGACACGATCGACGACGCCGGCGTCTGCAAGGCGCTGCTCGACGCGGCGGAGGGGTGGCTGAAGCAGCGCGGCATGAAGCACATGCGCGGGCCGCTGAACCTCAACATCAACGAGGAGATGGGCACGCTCGTCGAGGGCTTCGACACGAAGCCCTGCGTGATGATGCCGCACGCGCGCCCCTACCAGGCCGGGCTCATCGAGCGCAGCGGGCTCGCCAAAGAGAAGGACGTCCTCGCGTGGCGCTACGACGTCGGCGAGCCGCCGAAGCGCGCGCGCAAGGCGCACGACGACATCGTCGAGATGAAGGACGTGAAGATCCGCACCATCGACATGAAGAAGATGGAGTCGGAGGTCCACCTCATGATGGACATCTTCAACGACGCCTGGTCCGAGAACTGGGGCTTCGTGCCGCTCACCGAGAACGAGCTCAAGAAGATGGCGGCCGATCTGAAGATGATCGCCATCCCCGATCTGATGCTCGTCGCGGAGGTCGACGGCGAGCCCGCGGCCATCAGCGTCGCGCTGCCGAACCTCAACGAGATGATCGGCGACCTGAACGGCAAGCTCTTCCCGTTCGGCCTCGCCAAGCTCCTCTGGCGCCTCAAGGTGAAGGGCCCGAAGTCGGCGCGCCTCATCATCCTCGGCATCCGCAAGAAGTACCGGCACGTGAAGCGCTTCGGCGGCCTGTCCGCCGCGCTCTACGTCGAGATGAACGACCGCGGCAAGAAGCTCGGCATGCAGTGGGGCGAGCTCTCGTGGACGCTCGAGGACAACGCCCCCGTCAACCTCGGCATCAAGATGATGGGCGGCAAGGTCTACAAGAAGTACCGCGTGTTCACGAAGGACATCGCGTAGCAGGCTGTGGAGTTTCTCCGAGACCGGCCGATCCTCTGCCGCGGCACGCGGCGATCGTCCGCGCGATCCACCACAGCCTGCTGACGGTCACAATTTCCGCAGGCCGTTTCTCAACGACCTGCTAGGCGCACACCGAGCTCACGGCTCGGCTCGGCGCCGCCGTGGCTGGTCAGCGGCGAGCGGCCCTGCTACGCCGCGCGCGTGAAAGTCCTGGTCACCGGCGCCTCGGGTTTCCTCGGTTCCCACGTCGCGGAGCAGCTCAAACGCGACGGGCACGACGTGCGCTGCTTGGTGCGCAAGAGCTCAGACCGCTCGTTCCTCGACAAGCTCGGCGTCGAGCTCGCCTTCGGCGCCGTCGAGGACAAGGACGCGGTCGCGGCGGCCGGCAAGGACGTCGACGCCATCGTCCACAGCGCGGGCCTCGTGAAGGCCAAGCGCCCCGAGGACTTCGTCGCCACCAACGTCGAGGGCACCAGGAACCTCCTCGAGGTCGCGCTCGATCGGCGGCGCCACGTCCGCCGCTTCGTCTTCGTCTCCAGCCTCGCCGCGCACGGACCGACGAGCGACGGGGCGCCGATCGCGCTCGACGCCGAGCCGAGCCCGGTCACGCACTATGGCCGCTCGAAGCTCGCGGCCGAGCGCCTCGTCGCCGAGCAGAAGGACGATCTCGCGCTCACCGTCATCCGCCCGCCGGCGATCTACGGCCCGCGCGATCGCGAGATGCTCACCTTCTTCGAGGCGGTCTCCAAGCGCTTCGTGCCGGTGCTCGGCGACGGCACCCAGAAGCTCTCGGTGATCTACGGCGAGGACGCCGCCGCCGCGTGCGTGAAGGCGCTGCTCGTCGACCACGAGAGCGGGCGCGCGTACTACGTCGAGGACGGCGAGGTCTACACGCAGCCGCAAATGGCCGAGATGCTCGAGGAGGCGTACGGCAAGCGCGCCCTCAAGCTGCGCGTCCCCTTCGGCGTCGTGCGCGTCGCGTCGCACCTCTCGCAGCTGTACGGCAAGGCGCGCGACCGGGCGGTCATGCTCACGCCCGACAAGGTCAACGAGCTCGAGGCGCCGCACTGGGTCTGCTCCGCGGAGCCCATCCGCAAGGAGCTCGGCTGGTCGCACACGGTCACCTGGCGCGAGGGGGCCCAGCGCACCGCCGACTGGTACCGCCGCGAGGGGTGGATCGCCTGAGCGCCGCCGTGCTCGCACGGGTGACGTCGGCGGCGTAGAACGTCGAGCGCCCGTGCGCGTGGGCCGCGCGCCGTGCTACATCGCCGGCCCTCGTTCGGCAGGAGCATTCGGAATGTACGAGATCAGCCAGGAAACCGTCGTCGCGGCCGCCCATCAGCTGCGGCTCTCGCCCGGCGAAGGCGAGCGCCTCCACGGCCACAACTGGCGGATCAAGGCGGTCGTCCGCTGCGAGCAGCTCGATACGCGACGCCTGGT
>JAJXTK010000533.1 GCA_021783935.1 Myxococcales bacterium
GCTCTTCCGATCTCTTCGGCGTCGCGCTGGCGGTCGGCGCGCGCCTCGGCTGGCCGGCGTCGCGCGTGCTGGTGCTCGCCGCCATGAGCCTCGGCATGCCCATCGCGGTGATGCAGGAGACGGGGACGATCAAGCTGCCGGTCGGGCGCTTCGTGCTGCTCACGGCGTCGATCGGCGAGTTCCTGTCGATCGTCGGGATCACCGGCTGGCAGGTCGTCACGCGCGTCGGCGTCGGCCTCGCCCTGGTTCGCGCGCTCGGCTTGGTGCTCGTCGCCTTCGCGATCTCGGCGGCGGCGATCCGCTGGGCGCGCGCGCTGGTCTGGTGGTACCCGAAGGCCTTCGAGCGCACGGCGCTGGATCACGCGTCGGCGGAGATCGGCGTGCGCACCGGACTGCTCGTCATGTTCGCGTTCGTGGCGTTCATGCGCCTGTTCGGCATCGAGGCGATCCTCGGCGCCTTCCTCGCGGGCACGCTGGTCGGCTTCGTGCTGCGCGAGAAGCGCCCGCTCGAGCGCAAGGTCGCCGCCCTCGGCCACGGGCTCTTCATCCCGGTCTTCTTCACGATCGTCGGCGTGCGCTTCGATCCGCGGGCGCTCGACCGCGACGCCGTCATGCTCGCCGGCGCGCTGGTCGGGCTCGCCGCGGCGGCCAAGATCGCCCCCGCGATCGCCCTCGGCCCCCGCGCCCTGTCGGTGCGCGATCGCCTCGCCGCCGGGGCGCTGCTGTCGGCGCCGCTCACGCTGGTGGTCGCCGTCGGCGCGGTCGGCCGTGAGCTCGGCGTGGTGAACGGCACCGAGGTCGCGGCGTACGTGCTCACCGCGCTGGTGCTGTCCGTCGTCTTCCCGGCGCTCTATCGGCTGTTCGCTCGTTCGAACGAGCCCGCGATTCCCTGATGCCGACTTGAATGGCCGAGTTCTTAAGTCGAACTCCGTTGCCTTTTTGAACGTTCAGTTTGCGAACCTCGACCGCACAATTCGCGCGAATTCCGCCTGGCATGTCAGCTGCTGATGCGTGGTCCCGGAGGTTCGGAACCATGCTCGAGTCGCTCATCCGTGCAGGCGCTCTGATCGTCTTCGGCGTGTCGGCGGCGGCGCTCACGGGGTGTGCGGGGCAGGTCGGCTCGACGAACGATCCGGCGCCGGCGACGTCGGCGACGGCTGCGGCGACCGAGTCGCTGACCATCACCGAAGAGGACGCCTACCACGTGGCAGGGACCTACTCGATCGGCTCGGGCCTCGTTTCGTTCACGAGCGTGATGAGCACCGACGGCGTCTCCACCGTGACGCTCACGATCAACGGCGCGACGATCACCCTGACGGCGGACCTCTTCGCGTTCGCGGGGCAAGAGGTCGGCGGCGGCAACACGCTGATGGTCGAGGACCTGCGCGTGCTCCACAGCTTCGAAAAGTACCTCGAGGCGCACGGGCGCGAGACCCATCACCAGGCCCGCCCGTGGGAGCGGCTGTTCAAGGCCGTCTCGATGTACGCGTCGGCCCCCTCCGGCTACACGATCCTCGAGCGCCCGATCGTCGCCAACCCCAAGCAGCTGCGCGACGGCAACGGCCGCGATGCGAACACCGTCAGCGACGAAGGGATCATCTACATGTGCGTCGGCGCCAGCGGCCACGACATGTTCGACCAGGCCGACTGGGCGTGGGCCGAGCACGACAGCGTGACCAGCGGCATGTCGGGCACCAACGAAGGGGGCAGCGCGGGGCACTGGCGCCTTCAGGGGTGGGAGCCGGGCGGCTGTTACCTGAGCTCGCTCACGAGCTACACCTCGAGCCAGCCGCCTTCGCTCACGAATCAGGGCGCCAATTCGAACTGGGATGGCGCGCAAGACGGCACGCCGGCCGTCGCGACGAACAGCTCCGGAGTGTGGACCGACGGCGCCACGTACAACGACTCGCAGGCCGCCAATGTGGCGGGCAACTGGACCGGCGGCGGCAGCTGCGAGGGGCGGTGCGGCGCGGGGTGCCCGCAGGCGTACAACTGGTACTGGACGAAGGACTGCTTCGACCACGACATCTGCCTCGACTACCACACGGGCGCCTCGTCGACGTCGAGCTCGGGCGACTGCGGCTTCGAGTTCCAGGACGCGCAGGGCGATTGGATCTACGGCTCGAGCAGCTCCTATCAGGACACGTATTGCGGAAACGTGCCCTACGGCTGCACCGAGAACGGCAACAGCCAGTCGGCCGGGAGCTGAGCCATCGATCCGACTGCGCCCCTCGCGCGCGGGCACTATTCTACGAGCGCATCGCATGAGCGCACGAGCCGCCGAACCCGAGTCGCAATCCAAGCGTTGGTACGGGCTCGGCGCCGTCCTGGCAGTGACGGTGCTGGCGGCGATCGTCGTCGGCGTCGTCGCCACCGTGGCGCTCGTGCGCGCGCTGTCGAACGCCTGGATGACGCCGGCGGAGGAGCACGCCGCGCCGAGCGTGCCGTCCGTCCAGACCACGAGCCCAGGCGCCAGCGCGCCCACCGTCGCGGCGGCCCCTGCGATCGCGCCGTCGAGCGCGCGGCGCGTGCTCTTGCCGACCGACCCGGACCCGAAGAACCCCGATGAGCGCGCGACGCCGAAGGCCAACTACGGCGACGCGTTCGAGTCGTGGGACGGCAAGCCGTCGGAGGTGCGCACGCTGGTGACCGTGAAGGGGATCCGCCTCGGCGTGGCGCGCGTCGCGACCGTGCGCGACGAGCGCAAGGTCACCGCGCTGCTCGGCGACCTCGGCGAGGAGCTCGCCAAGCGCGAGGCGGGGCGCCACGACAGCTGGGAGTCGCGGGCGCACGAGTACCACGACATGATGGACTCCTACGGGCGCAAGCTCGGGCCGTACATGAGCGGCGACTTCGCCTTCCACACGGGGCAGTGGGTGCTCTTCCAGCCGGCGAGCGACCCCTCTGCCCCCCCGGCGTCGAGCGCGACACACTGAAGGCCGTGCCCAGAAATCGCCTCGCCGCCGCCCTGTTGCTCGGCACCCTCGGCGGCGCCGTCGCCTGCCGGCACACGCCCTCGAAGGCGACCTCGACGTGCAAGCAAGACGCGGCGAGCTCGGTCGTCGCGTGCGTGGACGACACGGTGATCCGCAAGGACGAGGTCTCGGCGTTCGTACGCGAGCCCACCTGGACGCCCGGCGTCGCCGCGCTCCCCGATCCCAGGAGGGCCGCGCTCGACGAGGCGATCCGGCTGCACCTGTTCGCGCAGGAGGCGCGCGCGCGCAAGCTCGCCCCGGCGAGCGGCGCCCCCGCTGGGTCGCCGCAGGGGATCGCGCAGGCGCTGATGCAGAGCGAGCTCGCCGCGCGCGGCCTCGGACGCGACAGCGTGAGCGACGACGAGGCCAAGCGGTGGTTCGACGATCACCCCGAGGCGTTCGGCGAGATCGACGACGTCCACGTCCAGGCGATCGTGCTGCGCGATCCGCGCCTCGCCGAGCAGGTGTGGGCGAAGGCCAAGGGGGCCGACCGCGACGCGTTCGCCGCCCTGGCCACCGCGTACTCGATCGACGAGCCCTCGAAGGCCAAGGGGGCCGATTTCGGCTGGATCCACGCCGGCCGCGACGCCGATCGGACGCTGTTGGGGCTGGTGCTCGGCCTGCGACGTCCGGGCTCGATCGGCGGTCCGGTGCGCGCCGCCGACGGGCGCTGGTACGTGCTGCGGATCCTCGAGGCGCCGCTCGAGCACCAGACGCCGTGGGGCGAGCTCGCCAAGGCGAAGGCGAAGAACCTCCTCGCGCGCGAGCGGCAGCGCGTCGCGCTCGACGCGCTCGAGGCGTCGCTACGGAGCAGGGCCACGATCGTGGTGTTCGACGACGCGCTCGCGACGGTAAGCTCCAAGGGACAGGCGGCGACGAAGTGAGCGGCGCCGCGCCGCGACGAGCCCGAGCGCGATCGCGAACGCAGAGGCGCAGGGGGTCCTGGGCGGCGAGAGCGCGCACCCGCCGCCACCGCCGACCGTGACCGCGACGGCGGGGCCCGCGTCGGCGACCTCGGCCGAGCAGGCGGTCGCGTCGAAGCATCGACACGCCGCCTCCCCCCCTGCGCCGAAGACCTCGCAGCTCGCGCCGCCGCAGTCGCTCGACGCGGCGCACGCGCCACCGAACCGCCCCTGCCGCGCCTGCAGGTAGCCGCAGCGGCGCGCGCCGTCGCGATCCGAGAGGCAGAGCATCGAGGCGGGGCAGTCGTCGTCGCTCGCGCACATCCCATTGCATGTGTCCGAAACGCTCGGCTCGCTCGCGGCCGCGGGACCTCGCGCGAGGAAGCTCGCGAAGACGTCGACCCGCGTCGCGTCGCCCCACACAAGGCAGGCGTCATCGCCCGAGCGCGTCACCGCGACGAGCTCTTCGACGCCGGCGACCGTCGCGAACGTCGGCCCGCCGCTGTCGGCGCTGCACGTGTTGGACGGCGAGGGCGCATAGCGGAGCGTCTGCGCGCCGAGGCTCGTGACCGTCGCCGTGCCGCTTCGCTTCGGCCCCGCGACGCCGTCGGCGCGATCGACGCCGAAGCCGACGACGCGCACGGAGGCCCCCACGATAGAGGCGTCGAGCGTGGTCGCGATCTTCACGGGGGCGATGGAGAGCGGGGACGCGAGGCGCAAGAGGGCGAGATCGTCGGCGTCGGTGGCAGGATCGTAGGCCGGGTGGAGCGTGGCGCAGTGCGCTG